>JAAXUL010001284.1 GCA_013336035.1 Chloroflexales bacterium | reverse complement strand
GGCCGTTGAGGGCCGCGAGGTGCTCATTAATGTGCTGGAAGCGAAGGTCGGCGTCGAGAAAGGCGAGCCCGATCGGGGCGCTCTGTATGAAGGTGTGGAGCTGAGCAAGGGCGGCTGTGTGCTGCTGAGCGGCGCGGCGCTCACGCTCGCCCAGCCGCTCGCGCTCGCGCATAAGCTCGGCGCGCTCGCTCACGTCGGCCATAAAGATGATAGTAGTGTCACAGCCGTCGAGTGGTAGGTGGGAAACGTTCACCTCGACCGGGAAGACCCTGCCATCGCGCCGGCGCCCTTGCAGCTCGAGGCTCTGGCCCGCCGGGCCTGCGCGGGCGGCGTCGACACTATTCTGGCCGTAGAGCCTGTACCTGTGCCGCGTCGGATCCACCAGGAGCATGTCCAGCGGCTTGCCCGCGAGCAGCTCGGGAGTGTGGCCGAACATCTGTACAAGGACCGGGTTTACGCGCACGATGCAGCCCCGAGGGTCGACAGCCACAACTCCAAGCGGGCCCGCCTCAAAGAAAGCCCCGAACTGGCCGAGCGATACCGGGTCCACACGATCCTCCTGCCGGATCTGGCTGGTTCTGGCCACCGGAGCGTCCAGAGCCGGGATTAGAAGATGAACCTGAGACGTGGTGGGAGGGATACCAGAGGTTGGGGGTGGTCAGGAACCGCTCGCCCTATCCAGAGGCGTAACACACCAGACGTCAAGTACAGCTCAGATAGCTGAGATCTCAACTATAGCACGTGGGTGCAACAATAACGCCACGTCAGGAAGTGCCGGCAAGCCGATTACGAAGGCCCCAGATAAATCTTTACGTTTATAGCTGTCGCTAGTGCAATCTTTGGAGAGGCAATGCGACCTGATCGCCGTCCTATCCTATCTGGATGGCCAGAGTCGCGAGGCCGCGCTCCAGACGTCCGAGCCAATCATCAGCGTGGAGCCGATCAGGGCTACCAGGTAGGCGATCAGGCGGAATCGTCTAGCCTGCGGGGCGTGAGACCGGTAGCGCCCGCTTGCCACAAGGGGCAGCAGGAGCGACTCCTGCCTACAGGAAATCGCTGCCGCCCAGGCTTGAAATTGCCTCGGCAGCGCTCAGGTCAATGGCCTCACTGGCGCTCTGACCGATGGTTGCTGGGCTGAAGAGAGGGGCTAGTGGAACAAGCGTCATGCCTCTCGGAGCGCCAGGCGGTGATACCTCAATCCCGAGGCGTGCCAGCGTGCCCGTGCGCCGCAGCAGGGGCATGCAGAGCAGCAGCCGCTGGGCGACCATGCTGGCGATGATCTCTTCCGTCGTCCCGGAGGGGAGCGTTGCGCCCAGACCAACCACCTCGGCGAGGGTGAGCTCCAGCCCCCGACGCCAGAGGCGGTAGGCGAGCTCACCCTCTGAGCCGGTGTCGGCGAGGTACGGTCGCACCACGGCGAGCAGCGCCTCGTCCTGTGGAGCCACGCGCAACCCGGCAATCAGGCGCCGTGCTCCGCCCACGCGAGCCCCGTCCGACGCCCGTTGCTCGGTTTTGTGGGCCATGGCTGTCTCCTACTTGCCGGCGGCGCGAAAGATCAGGCCGAAGAGGGCGCCGATAGCGTTGAGCTGGCTGGCTAGCGGGCCATCCACGAGGAGATAGTCCCGCCCGGGCTCCTTCGTCTCGTGGGCGAGCACATCGGCGAGGAGTGAACGCAGCAGCAGGACGCCACCGCCAGTGATCGCAACAAACTGCTTGCTATCGCGGATCTCCCCCAGGATGTCGGCCACCATCGCGTTGCCCTTACTCGTCACGGCCTGCTGCACCTCGGTCATGATGCTGACGCTCCGGCTCGCCCGCGTGACGGTCTGGCGCACGAGGGCCTGCTGGGCCTCCACGTCGTTGCGGATCAGCCCGGCGAAGGCCCGGTCAGTACGTAAGGCCCGGGCGATGCGGATCGTCCCGTCGCCCGAGCGGCGGTTGATCATCTGGGCCGGGCTGAAGACCACCTCGCAGATGTGCAGGTCACCGCCACCGATGTCAATGACGCGCAGACCGGCGATATCACTCACGGCTCGCCCATTCGGGGCGCGCGTGAGGGCCACAACCGTCCCCGCGGTCTGGGCCTGGGGGAGGATGGTCGCGACCTTGATGCTCCAGGTCTCGGGCTGGCGGTCATCGTCGGTGCGGCAGATGCTCCAGGTCTTGCCCTTGAGGTGGCGGGCGAGGGCCTCGCGCGTCCGTGTGTCGAGGGTGAGCTGCTCGGCACCTTTCTCGTCGCGCTCGATGACAATCTCGGTGTTCGGCACGGCCAGGGTCAGGGCGACCTGGTGCTCGCCCGGAGGGTAGCCGGCGGCACGCAGCAGCTCGACAATGCCGGCGCCGATGAACCAGCGCTGGCGCTCGTCGTCGAGGCGCTGGATGGTCGGGCCGAGGCGCAGCGCGTCGCCGCCGTGGGCCAGGGATGCCGAACCGGTCCAGAACGCCACGTCGTCACAGACATAGGTCACCTCCTGG
>JAAXUL010001283.1 GCA_013336035.1 Chloroflexales bacterium | reverse complement strand
CGCGCCGCCGCCTCGAGGGTCGTGGCGCCGGCCAGATCAGGCAGGCGGGGCGCGGGCATGGGTTCGACGGAGGGAGCGGGCGTGGACGGAGGCGCAGGGCTGGGCTCGAGACGCACGCGCACTACGCCCACCTGGAGCAGGCGCATGGCGGCGCCGCGCACCTCGGGCACGGCGAGGAGCGCGACGAGCAGCGCGGCCAGGCCAAGCCCTGCTGCCAAGCGCCAGCGCGACGGGCCGCGGGCGCGACGGGCGACGGTACGGCCTGCGAGCGCCGCTGCCAGATCGGGCGTCGGCGGGTAGGGAAATGCGGCCGCCGCCGCGCGCAGACGCTCGTCGAGTGGATCGTTCGGTGATTCGTCGGGCATCGGTTACACCTCTCGCTCGACGCGCAGGTGCGGGTACTCGCGCTCGATCAGCGCGCGCAGACGGCCGAGCGCACGACTCAGCCGCGACTTGACGGTGCCCTGGGCCACGCTCAGGGCGCGCGCGGAGTCGGCCTCGGAGAGCTCGAGGAAGTAGCGCAGGTAGATCACCTCCTGGTCGGTAGGCCCGAGGCGGCGAATGGCCTGCCAGAGCTCCTGCGCCTCCTCGCCTGAGAGCTCCGGGGGAGCGGCGAAGGAGGGCGCACCCTCGAAGGTGCGCCGGAGGGCGGCCAAGTAGCGCCGCGTCGAGCGGCGCCGGTTGTGGGCCAGGTTGGTGGCGATGCGCAGCAGCCAGGGGCGCAACGGGCGCTCGGCGTTGAAGCCGGCGAGGGCTCGGTGGGCGCGGATCAAAGTCTCCTGGGCCACGTCTTCGGCCTCATCGGCGTCGCCAAGCAGCAGGTAGGCGAGCCGGAAGACCGGTTGCTGGTGGGCGCGTACCAGGGCCTCCCACGCGCCGACATCGCCAGCGACGGCCTGGCGGATCAGTTCGGCTTCGAGCACGGTGCCGCTCCAGAGTAGGTGTGCCTGCCACTACTACACCGTCAGGCGTGCGCTGGTTCCCCAGTCTGCGCTGGCCCCATATGCTCACGGCGATGAGGGCGCTGCCAGGGCAGGTGCCAGCACGAGCTGTACCACTGTTGGCGGAAGCGTCGCGTGATGGCCGTCATCCTCGCCGTCGTGCTCATCAGTCCAGAGCTCGGCGCCGGTGATGTCTGGCTACGGGACGAGGCAAGGCGATCTCCGCGTCAGGTACCTGCGCTACTGGTTCGACGAGCAGACCGGCAAGGTCTTTTGCCTCGTCGAGGCGCCGAACAAAGAGGCCGCCATCGCCGTGCATCAGGAAGCCCAGGGGCTGGTCGCCGATGAGATCATCGAGGTCATGGAGGGCTCGTAATCGCCGAGCGTCAGGCGCACGAGCTAGAGGTGGCAGACCTGGGGCGGGCAAAGCTTGCTCCAGGTCTGCCGCCCGCCAAAGCTACCTGGGCAGCCCGAGGACGGGCCGACACTGCGAACCTCAGACTGATGGCGCTGTGGCCAGCAGTCTTTATCATTGTGTGAGGGGCACCAACCGCATAGCACTCCGCATGGCATCCTGGCTGCCGCACCGATAAGCGACTGTACAGGCCTGCCATTCCGCCACTGTGCCGAACGCCATTCCGACTCCCGTTCCGGCACTGCCAGGCGGCGCAGGGAACTCCTGCGCCGCAAACGAGACGGCCCGCCCTCTCAGCGGGCGACCTTCAGGAAATGGCTGAGCGCGTCGGCAAGCTCGCCCAGCCGCCCCTTGACCAAGCCCATGTGGCGCCCGCCGGACTCATGGGCCTCCCTGGCTTCCCCCGTGGTACAGCTCGTGCTGACACCCACCCCGGTAGCGCCCGTATCGCCGTGAGCATGCTCGCCCTGGGCGGCGACTGGCGGCCTCGGCCCAGCCGGCGAGCGGCGCGCGCGTGGCGGCGACAATCCTGGCGAGCGAGGTGCACCATGAGCCCGATCCGCGTTCTGATCGCGGAGGACCAGACCCTGATGCGCGATGGCCTGCGCACCATCCTTGAGCTGGAGGACGGGTTCCAGGTGGCGGGCGTGGCGAGCGACGGGCGTGAAGCCGTGGAGCTAGCCCTGCGGCTGCGCCCCGACATCGTGCTGATGGATGTGCAGATGCCGCACCTCGACGGTGTCGGCGCCACGGCCCGGCTGGCGGCCGAGCTACCGCAGACTCGGGTGGTCATCCTGACCACCTTCGACTACGACGAGTATGTGTTTGAGGGGCTCAAGGCCGGCGCCCGCGGCTACCTGCTCAAAGAGATGCCCGCGCCCGAGCTGCTGGACGCCATTCGCCGTGTCCACGCGGAACTTCTTTGCGGATCAAGTCGTCGTCCTGACCGTCAAGCTGCCCGACCACAAGATCGAGCAGCAGCGCCAGCTGTATCTGGCCGTCACGGGGTTTGCGGTCGACGTGACGACCACACGCGACGTGTTTCTTGCGAATGAGGAGTTCGAGGTCGCCCTCGCGACACGCAGCGCGGAAGGCAAGCCTGTGGGCCAGCCATTGAAT
>JAAXUL010001282.1 GCA_013336035.1 Chloroflexales bacterium | reverse complement strand
GCGGCCGGGCGGGTCACGCCCGCCCGGGCCGACGCCGACCCGCTGCTGCGCGGCCTGATCGACGTGGTGCCCTTCGGGCTGCCCGCCGAGCCGCCCGCCCGGCTCGGGCCGGGGCTGCGCGGCGTGGTCGCGGGCATCGGCCCCGCCGACCCGCTCATCCTATGGAGCGGCGGCCTCTGGGACTGGATGGACCCGCTGACCCTGGTGCGGGCGATGCCCGCCGTGATCGAGCGCGTGCCCGAGGCCCGCCTGGTCTTCCTGGCGGGCCGCCACCCGGGCGCGGTCGCCAGCCCGCGGGCCCCACTGGCCGCCCGCTCTCTGGCCGAGGAGCTTGGCCTGCTAGGGCGCAGCGTCTTCTTCTACGAGCAGTGGGTGCCCTACGCGCGGCGGGCCGACATGCTGCTCGACGCCAGCGTCGTGGTATCATTGCACCGCCAGCACCTCGAGACAGCGTACGCCGCCCTGCGCTCGCGCGTGCTCGACCATCTGTGGGCCGGGCTGCCCAGCCTGCTCAGCGACGGCGACCAGGCCGCCGCCCTGGCCCGCGAGCACGGCCTGGGCCTGGTGGCCCCCCCCGAGGACCAGGGCGCCGTCGCCCAGGCCCTCGTCACGCTGCTCAGCGACGGGGCCATGCGCGCGGGTATGGCGGCGCGGGCGCGGGCCCTCGCCCCCGGCCACGCCTGGCCCGCCCTGGTCCGGCCGATCGCCGCATTCCTCGAGGCCGCCCCGCAAGCCTTTGCCCGCGAGAGGATCAACAGCGCCATGAGCAAGCCGCCCGAGCAGGCCCCGCCGCCCGAGACCGACGTCGCCCGTATAGAGCGGAGGCGCCTGCTGCAGACCACGCGCGACAGCGCATTGCAGGCCCTCGACACGACCTGGAGGCTGGACGGCCTGACCCCGGCCGGCGGGGGGCGCCTGGGCGCCGCGCGCCACCTGCTGATGGAGCGCCTGGTCTGGCCCCTGCTCTACCCGCTGATCGCCCGCCAGCAGGAGCAGAACGCCGCCGCGATCCGGGCCGCCTACGCCGCGGCCGAGTACCAGGACCACCTGATCAGCGAGCTGAGCGGCACGCTGCACGACACCGCCAAGCACCTCGGCAAGCGCCTCGACGATCTGCTGGCGGGCATAGACGAGCTAAACGGGCGGGCCGTGCGCGAGCGCCACCTGCTCAGCCAGCAGGTGCGCGACTTCGCCGAGCAGCTGGCCGGCCTCGAGGAGGCCGAGCTGCAGCTGCGCGCCCTGCTGCGCGGCGAGCCGGCCCCGCCGCCCGCGTCCGCCCAGCAGACGGAAGGCCCCCTATGAGCAGCGCCGTCATCGTCCTCACCTGGAACGGGGGCGACGCCGCCCTGAGCTGCCTGGGCAGCCTGGCCGCCCTCGAGCCCGCCCCCGAGCGGGTGCTCGTCGTGGACAACGCCTCGGCCGACGGCACGGCCGAGCGGGTGGCCGCCGCGTTCCCAGCCCTCGACCTGATCCGCAACCAGGCCAACCTGGGCTTCGCCGGCGGCATGAACAGCGGCATCAGGGCCCTGCTGGCCGGCGGCACGCCGCCCGAGAGCGTGATCCTGCTCAACCAGGACACCCTGGTGGACCCGGGCTGGCTCGACGCGATCACGGCCCCGCTGGCCGCAGACCCGCTGGTGGGCGCCGTGGGCTGCAAGATCCGCTACCCAGACGGCGGCATCCAGCACGCCGGCGTGACCCTCGACTGGCCCCGGGCCCTCGCCCGCCACATTGGCTGGCACGAGCCCGACACGGGCCAGCACGACACACCGCGCGACGTCGAGCGCGTCACCTTCGCCGCCGTCGCCCTGAGCGCCGCGGCCCTGGGCCAGGTGGGCCTGCTCGACGAGGGCTACGGGCCGGCGTACTTCGAGGACGTGGACCTGTGCTGGCGCCTGCGCCGCGCCGGCTACACCCTGCGCTACGAGCCACGGGCCACCCTCGTCCACCACGAGTCGCTCTCGCTGCGCGATGAGCTGACCCGCAGCGCCCGCTACAACTTTGGCCGCCTGCGCTTCGTGCTGAAGAGCTACAGCCTGGCCGACCTGCGCGGCCCCTTCGCCGAGGCCGAGCGGGCCTTCATCCGCGAGCACAGCCACTGCCCCGAGGGCCAGGCGCTGCGCTGGGCCTACGCCGAGACGCTGGCCGCCCTGCCGGGCATCGTCGCCGCCCGGCAGGCCCTCGAGCCCGACCTGCCCGGGGGCGCCCAGGCCGCCATGCACGAGCTTCTGAGCGGCCTGCGCCGCGAGCTGGCCCGCAGCCTCTACCGCCGCGCCAATAGCTGCGCGGACGAGCTTCACGCCCTATGAGCAACATGCAGCCGGCGGCCCTGTTCGCCGCCACCTACAGCCTGCGCTCGCCCGCGCCCGCCGCCCTGTTCTGGGGCGAGATCGCCCTGCTCGAGGTCGAGCTGCGCAACACAGGCCGCTCACCGTGGCTCACCTCCGGCCCCCACCCGACCCGCCTCGGCTTCAG
>JAAXUL010000455.1 GCA_013336035.1 Chloroflexales bacterium | reverse complement strand
CCGCCGCAGCCGCTGCCCGCCGGCGGGCCGCCCGCCTCGAGCGTATCGACGCCCGCGAAGCCCGTCAGGATCACATCCTCCCGCGCCACGTCCTCGACGTGGAAGTCCACTTCCTGGAGCACATCGATCACGGTCGGCTGGAGCAGGCCCGTGAGGGGGAAGGTGCTATCATGCTTGGGGTCACAGCCGATCTGGAGCACCTTGGCGCCCTTCAGGGCCATAGCCGCCGAGAGGTTGGCGCTCGTCGTGCTCTTGCCGATGCCGCCCTTGCCGTAGATTGCCATAATCAAGGACATGCGGACCTCCGTCTCCGTAACTAGCTACACTAACTAGGGCTCCAGCGGGCGTCCAAACTCTTCCTGGTACACGTCGGCCGTGTAGGCGAGCGCGCGGTAGACATAGCGCGGGACGATGCGCTGCTCCTGCTTGGCGAACTGGTCGCGCACAAAGACCAGATTGCGCATCAGCTTCATCTCGATCACGCTGCGGGCGAACTCGAAGCCCTTGGGGCCCTTATTGCGCTGCATCCAGGCGACGAACTTGCGCACCGGCGCGCTGGGGCGCTTGCGCGGCCGCCGCAGCATGCCCACGTACGTCCGCACGCCCACCCGCCGGTTGCCCGCCTCGCTGCGCTCGCCAAGCTCGAGCAAGGGCTTGATCAGCTCGAACAGCTCCTGGCCGCGCTCGGTGCGCACCAGCATCCACTGCCAGCGCTGCTCGGGGGGCAGGGGCGCGCCCAGGTAGCCGATCGTGATGTCCGAGAGGCCATTCTGGTAGTCGAAGCAGCTCAGGCAGGCCGCCGGGAAGATCCCCCGCTCGCCGCCGAGGGCGCTCACGTCCAGGTCGACGTAGTTCATCTTCTCGAGGTGGCCGTCCTCGTGGCGCATCCAGACCCGGAAGTCCTGCATGAACTCGTGGTGGACCACCGTCGCGGGCGACTTCGAGGCCACGCCCAGGAAGCGCATCAGGTCGGGGTAGCTGGTATTATCGGTGCAGGGCAGCCCGATCACATACAGCTTCTCGAGGCCCAGCTCCTCCTCGAGGGCGCGCAGGGCGTGGACCTGGCAGCCCATGCCGATGAAGGCGATGCGCTTGAGGCCGCTGGCCCGCACCTCGTCGAGGATCTCGAGGGTGGGCGAGAGGCAGGGCGTATTGCCGGCGCTGGCCAGCACCTCCTCGGGCGTGCGGGCCAGGAAGGGCAGGGGCGCCCAGCGCGTGCCCGGGGCCGCCTTCGTGGCGACGACCCCGTCGACCAGGCCGCGCTCGAGCAGCAGGGCGCCCAGGCGCGTGACGATGCCGCTCCACTGGGCCTCGTAGTTGATCTTGCGCAGGCGCGCGATGTGGATGGCCCGGGTGATGCCAAAGAGCAGCTCGTCGCCGTCGTTACGGTTGCGCCCGTGGAGCCTCAGCTCGATCTGCTCGTGCCGGTTCTGCACAAAGACGCACGAGGCGGCCATCAGGGGGCGCAGCTCGCCGCCGCAGATGCCGCAGTCGCTGCACAGCTTCGGGCGGCCCTTGAAGCGCTCGGCCTGGGTGAGCAGCGTGATCTCGGCCAGCGAGCGCGCCTTCGGTGCGGCGACCGCGCGCTCGCTGCTGAGTGACGGGTTCGCCATTATCAGGCCCCCAGATGCTCTTTCGCGGCGAGGAGCACGTCGCCGGTGATTTTGGCGATCCCTCGCTCGCGGGCGTACTTCTCCACATTGGTGCGCACCAGGCCCCGCACAAAGAAGGGGATCTTCTTGAGCATCACCTCGGCGTCGGCGGTCCACGCCGGGGCGCCCGCGGCCGGCGGGCTGCTGACGGCTGTCGCCACGGGCGCCGCTACGGCAACCGACGCATCCGCATCAGCCGCCGCCCCTGGCGCGGCCAGCTCATCGGCCGTGGCCAGCGCCGCGACGGCCAGGCCATCGTCAGGGGCCAGATCCGGGCTAGCGGCCTCGTCGAGGCCGGCGTCGCCGAACATATCGATCAGGTGCTTCTCCATGCCCAGGGTGCAGGTGGTGTAGACCTCGTCGGCGATCACATCCGCGCCATCGAAGGCGAGGAAGGGGCGATAGGCGAGCAGGTGGTTCTCGATATGGGTCGGCGGCGAGATCACCATCACATTCAGGTCGTGCTTGCGGCCCGTATGGCGCTCCATCTGCGTGCCGCAGACAAGGTCGGGGCGCAGCTCGCCGATGCGCTCCGCGACCACCTGGAACTCGTCGGTGGCGAGGAAGTCCTCGTCGCTGACGTAGCCCGCAAGCTGCTCGCGCACCCAGGCGGCCTCTTTCAGCAGGTAGGTGCCGGCGCCGAGCAGGGGCATGCCCAGCTCATCGACCAGGAACTTGGCCATGCCCACCGTGTGGGTCGCGTCGCCGAACACGAAGGCCTTCTTGCCCGAGAAGCTCTCCATATCAGCGGTGCGGGCGAACCAGGGCACGTTCGAGGGGGCCGAGAGGCCATCGAGCGAGAAGGCGGTGAGCGGCGGGAGTATGACCGGGGCGGCGGGGGCCGGCAGGCGGGCGCCGACCTCGTTCAGGCCGTCGACCAGGGCGTTGAGCCAGCGCAGGGTGGGCTGGACGCCGATGGGGGCCTCGCGCAGGGCCGGCGTGCCGAACTGGGCCTCCAGGTAGTCGGCGGCGGTACGGCCCAGCTCGCGGTAGGGCGCGATGGTGAGCCAGGCCGACGGGAGGCGGCGCAGGTCGCCGACCGAGGCGCCCCAAGGGGCCACAACATTGACCTGCACGCCGAGGGCCTTGAGGATGCGGCGCAGGCTGATCAGGTCGTGGCGGGCGTGGAAGCCCAGCGACGACGGGCCGAGGATATTGACGCTGGGCTGCGCGGTCAGGGGCTGGGGCGCGGCGTAGGCCTTCACCAGCTCGGAGAAGAGCCCATCGGCGGCGGCCGTCTCCTGCATGCGATAGGGGTTAGCGTCGTAGACGATCACATCGCAGCCGAGGCCCGCCTGCTGGGCGGTGATCTCGAGGTTCTCCTGCAGCAGGGTGGTCGAGCATGAGGCGACAACGACGATCAGCTCGGGGTGGCGTGAGGCCTCGACCTGGCGCAGCGTCTCGGGCAGGCGGATGCTGCCGCGAGCGAGATCGGTGCCGCTGACCACGCTGGTGGTCATCGCCGGGAAGCTCGGGGTGCGCTCGAGCATGGTGAAGATCGTATTGACGTAGTCGTCGCCCTGGGGGGCGTGGAAGACGGCGTGGACGCCGCGCATCGAGTTCGTCACGCGGCCGACGCCGTGATGGGCGGTGCCCTCATACATCCAGTAGGCAAGGCGCATAGTTACATTCCCTAGTGGGGGCGAAGCGGCGCTTCGCCCGTGCTCACCCCTGCGTCAGCGGAATCACGTCGCCGGGCGCGCTCGGCATAACGCCGGCGGTCCAGACTGGGTCGAGGCCCAGCGGGTCGAGCCTGGCGTGGCGGCGCATCGACTTGGTGAAGAGGCCGACCAGAGTGTTGACGCCGGCCCAGCCGTGGATGGGCGAGAAGATGAACTCGGTGCCCCACTTGGCCACCACGCCGCGCCCGATCAGCGGGTTGGCGGTGATGATATTCGAGATCACCAGGTCGGGCTGCTCCTCGGCGATGCTGCGCAGCTGGCGCTCGAAGTTAGCCTGCTCGACCAGGCGCACACCGTCAAGCCGCTCGAGCTCGCGGGCGTGGAAGCGCCGGTTGATATAGGGGGTCGAGCACTCGATCACCTCGGCGCCGGCGGCGCGCAGGAAGCGCGCGAGCGGCAGCTCGAGCAAGGTGTCGGCGGCGAAGAAGACCTTCTTGCCCCGCAGCAGCTCGGTGTGCTCCTTGATGCGCTCCCAGGCCGCCGCCTCGCGCTCGGCCAGGTCGACCTTCACCCCAAAGTGGGCCGCCAGCTCCTCCCAGAAATTGCGGCACCCGTCGGGGCCGAAGGGGAAGAGCGAGGAGAGCACGGTGGCGCCGCGCTCGTTGGCGAGCAGGTTGGCCGCCTTGGGCAGGAAGGGCTGGAGCGGAGCGATCACGGTGCCGGGGCCGATCGGCGGCAGCTCGTGGAAGTGGTTGGCGGGCAGGAAGCCGGCCACCGGCAGGCCCAGACGGGCCGCCTCGAGCGCGAAGTCGTCGGCGATGGCGTCGTTCACCGAGCCCAGGAAGACGATGCGCTTGTCCTCGGGCGGGGCCACCGGGCAGAAGGGCAGCAGCGCCTGCAGCACCGAGTCCTCGCTCTGCGAGAAGGTGAAGTCGAGGCCCGAGGCGGGCACGAACAGCACCGGCACCTCGGGGGTGCTGACCGAGTGGGCCAGGCCCTCGAACTCGACCTTCATCACCTCGGGGGTGCACGACGAGAGCAGGAAGATCACCGAGGGCTTGTGCTCGCGCTTGATCTCGGCGATCTGGTCGGCGATCTGGGGCTGCGAGGAGGAGAGGTCGGCTTCTTCGAGCAGCGAGACGGCGAAGCGGGGGCGGGCGAAGATCATGACACCGAGCGTGTTCTGAAGCAGGTGGGCGCAGGTGTGGGTGCCGAGGATCAGGAAGAAACTATCCTTGATCTTCTGGTACAGCCAGCCTACACTCACCAGGCCGCAGAACGAGTGGTACAGGCCGTCTTCGCGGGTGAACTGGACCTTCGGCGGCATATCGAGGCTCCTTGGCGCAGCGCGGCGCCCTGGTGGACGGTAGTGCGAAGTCGGTACTACGCTGTACGTCCCATTATAACACTTTATGAAAGTATATGATATATAAACAAGTAGCGTGCATAAGGTGTGCGCTTACCCGGCCCAATCCTGTGGGATGAGGAAGCGCGCCAGGTCGTCCTCGGGGCCGCCTGGCTCTGGGGCATACTGAAACTCCCAGCGGACAAGGGGCGGCAGCGACATCAGGATCGCCTCGATATTACCATCAGTTTGCAAGCCGAAGATCGTGCCTCGATCATAGATCAGATTGAACTCGACGTAGCGCCCGCGCCGGTAGAGCTGCCACTGGCGCTCGCGGTCGCCGTAGGGCTCCGCCATATGCCGGCGCACCACCGGCAGGTAGGCCGCCTGGATAACCGCCGTGAGCTCGCCGACGAAGGCCAGCGCCCGTGTGTAGCCGTCGGCGCCCTCGGGGTGCAGGTTGTCGAAGAAGATCCCGCCAATACCGCGCATCTCTTTGCGGTGGGGCAGGTAGAAGTAACGGTCGCACCACTCCTTCGCCGCGCGGTAGACGACGAGGTCGTGGCGCTCGCAGTAGCCCTTGAGGGCTGTGTGGAAGTGGCGGATGTCCTCATCGAAGCCATAGCTCGGCGTCATGTCCAGGCTGCCGCCGAACCACCAGTCGTCGCCGGCCTCGAAGTAGCGCATGTTGGCGTGGAAGGCCGGCACGTAGGGGTTGCGCGAGTGCAGCACCATCGAGACGCCCGTGGCGAAGTAGGGGTGGCCCCTGGTGCCCGGGCGCTCCTTCCAGAGGCTCGGCGGCACCTCGGCGCCATAGACGGCCGAGACGTTGACGCCGGCCCGCTCGAAGACAGCGCCCTCGGTCAGCACGCGGGCCGTGCCCCCGCCGCCGCCAGGCCGCTGCCAGGAAGACGCGACGAAGCTGCGCGGGGGCAGCCCTGAGGCCTCGGCCCCCTCGCGCTCGACCGCCTCGAAGGCGGCGATGATGTCATCCTGGATCTGGCGCATCGCCCCGTGCACCTGCTCGCGGGTATCGGTCATGGGCTTCGTGCCTTCCATTAGCCAAGGCCCTCGCGGGCCTCATCGAAGCTGCGGTAGATCTCCTGGTGCATATCAACCGTGTCGAGGCCAGCGCCGAGCAGGCGGCGGAAGAAGGCGTTGGTCGAGTAGCGCGTCGACGAGAGGAAGTAGCGCTCGGTGTTACGCCGCACCATTGAGTAGAAGGCCTCGGCGGCGTTCGGGCTCAGGTTGAAGTTGTCGTAGTTGACGATCACATTCACCTTGCGCCCGATGCTCGTGAAGAAGCCATCGAGGAAGGCCGACAGCTCGCCCACATCCTCGGGGGTCGCCAGGTTCAGCCCCTCGAAGTTCACATAGGTGATGTTGGCCTCGGGGTCGTAGCGCGTGCGCTCCTCCAGGCTCATCACTGCCCGCTGGGCCAGGCCCATGGGCCGCTCGGCGAAGATGCGCTCGTCCATCACGCGCAGATCGGGGCTGACGCGGGGCCGGAAGGCCATCAGGGCCAGCACATCACGCTCGAGGCTCATGCCCGGGGCGATCTCGACCAGCTCGATCCCACGGGTGGTCAGCCGGAAGACCGCCCGCTCGGTGATATAGTGGACGGACTGGCCGCGGCGGGCGGCGTACTCGCCGCTGAAGGTCACCTGCTCGACCCGCTGGATGAACTTCCTGGTGCTGCCCTCTTTCATAATGTGCGGGCGCCCGCCCTCAATGCTCACCACCGCGTCGCCGGTGAGCGTGCCGAGGAAGTAGAGGCTGCGCGCGTTCTGGCTGATGTTGATGAAGCCGCCGGCCCCGGCGAACTTGGGCCCGAAGCGGCTCACATTCACATTGCCGCACTGGTCGACCTGGGCCATGCCGAGGAAGGCCTGGTCGAGGCCGCCCCCGTCGTAGAAGTCGAACTGGTAGGGCTGGTCGATGATCGCCTGGGCGTTGGCCGTGGCCCCGAAGCTCAGGCCACCCGCGGG
>JAAXUL010001281.1 GCA_013336035.1 Chloroflexales bacterium | reverse complement strand
GACATCGTGGTCCACTCGGCCACCAAGTACATCGGCGGCCACGGCACCAGCATCGGCGGCCTGATCGTGGACAGCGGCAAGTTTGACTGGACCAACGGGCGCTTCCCCGAGTTCACCCGGCCCACCCCGGCCTACCACGGCCTGGTCTACGTGGAGGCCTTCAAGGAGCTGGCCTACATCACCAAGGTGCGCGTGCAGCTGCTGCGCAACCTGGGCGCGGCCCTGAGCCCCTTCAACGCCTTCCTGTTGCTCCAGGGCCTCGAGACGCTGAGCCTGCGCGTGCAGCGCCACAGCGACAACGCCCTGGCGGTCGCGAAGTTCCTCCAGGAGCACGATAAGGTGGAGTGGGTGCTCTACCCCGGCCTGCCCGACCACCCAAGCTACGCGCTGGCCCAGAAGTACCTGCCGAAGGGGCAGAGCGGCCTGGTCGGCTTCGGGATCAGGGGCGGGCGGGCAGCCGGCCAGCGCTTCATCGAGCAGCTGAAGCTGTTCTCGCACCTGGTGAACATCGGCGACGCCAAGAGCCTGGCGGTGCACCCGGCGACCACGACCCACCGCCAGCTCTCGTCGGAGCAGCAGCAGGCCAGCGGCGTGACTGACGAGTACGTGCGCCTCTCGATCGGCATCGAGAGCATCGACGACATCCTCGCCGACCTCGAGCAGGCCCTCGCCGCCGCGTAAAACTGCCCGCCGGACGCCCGTGCCAGGTATTGACGAAGGATGAGGGACGAATGCCGGGCCCGGGCGCTTTCCTTGGTCGTTGGCCCTTCGTCCTTCGTCCCAACCCAGCACAGCGCTCTAGCGAACGAGACAATGAGAGGGGCTATGGCAACGTTCAGCGGCAAGGTCGCGTTCATTACGGGGGCGGCCCACGGCCAGGGGCGGGCGGTGGCGCTGGCGCTGGCCGAGCAGGGCGCCGAGATCGCTGCTCTCGACGTGGCCCGCCAGCTGGACTACCCCGGCTACCGCCTCGCCGAGGCCGACGAGCTGCGCACGCTCCAGGCTGAGGTCGAGGGCCTGGGGCGCAGGGCCCTGGTCTTTGCCGCCGACGTGCGCGACGAGGCGGCGGTGGCCGAGGCGGTGCGACAGACGACGGCCGAGCTAGGGCGGGTCGACATTCTCTTCAACAACGCCGGCATCGCCGCCTACGGCCTGGCCCACGAGCTGAGCGAGGCCCAGTGGGACGCGGTCCTCGACATCAACCTCAAGGGCGCCTGGCTGGTCGCCAAGCACGTGATCCCGCGGCTGATCGCCCAGCGCAGCGGGGTCATTATCAACAACTCGTCGGTGGCTGGCCTGCGCGGCTTCGGGCGCATGAGCCACTACACCGCCTCGAAGTGGGGGCTGACCGGGCTGACCAAGGCCTGGGCGATCGAGCTGGCGCCCTACGGCGTCCGGGTCAACTCGATCCACCCGACTGGCGTGAACACGCCGATGAACGATGGGCTGGCCGCCCTGGAGGGCACGACCCCGGAGGCGATCGCTGAGCGCTCGGCGGGCAATCTGCTGCCGGTGCCCTGGGTCGAGCCCGCCGATGTGGTCGAGGCGGTGCTGTTCCTGGCCTCCGACCGCGCCCGCTTCGTGACCGGCACCCAGCTGGTGATCGACGCGGGCCTGCTGACCCGCTAAATCTCGCAGGCCCTGTCTGCGGCACGCGAAAGACCGGAAAGGGTCTCAGGCAGGGCAAGCCCTCCCTGCCGCAGCCTCTGCTGGGAGGCATTTAGCCCACACCCAGCCGAACGCTTCGGCTGTGGAAGGCTCGGGAGGGTGAAGCCCACCCGAACCCCCTGATGGCCAATTGGGCAGAAAGGATGCGCTATGACCATCTCAACCTTGGCGCGTTTTGGGCAACGGACGGCGACAGCCTGGCCGCTGGTCGCGGTCGGCCTTGGGGTCGTCGGGCTCCTGGGCACGGCCCAGGCCCTCGGCGAGCTGCTCTACATCCTCGAGTGCGCCGGGGCGGTCGGCGGCACGGCGCCCACGCGGTGACACTCGCCACGGTTCGTAAAGGTAGGTTCCTGATGACCCCTACGCGCGCTGGGCACACCTTGGAGCAGGCAGGCCCCAAGCCGCCCGCCCTGATCGTCGAGCCGGGGTGGCTCGCACAGCAGTGCGGCAACCCGGCGCTGCGCGTCCTCGATGTGCGCGACCGGGCGAGCTATACGGCTGGCCATCTGCCCGGCGCGCTCTGGCTCGACCGCAGCGCCCTGAGCCTCATCCGCGCGGACCAGACCGTCACGCTGATACCGGCGCCAGTCTTCGCCGCGCTGATGGGGCGGCTGGGGATTGATCTCCAGACGACGGTCGTGGTCTACGACGATGTCTGGGGCATGCACGCCGCGCGCGTGGCCTGGGCGCTACGACGCTATGGGCACCCGCGGGCCGCCGTGCTCAGCGGCGGGGCCGAGGGCTGGGTCGGCGCGGGCGGCCCGCTCACCTGCGGGAAGCTGCGCGGGTAGGCCAGCAGCGCCCCGCA
>JAAXUL010001280.1 GCA_013336035.1 Chloroflexales bacterium | reverse complement strand
CGGCCCTGGCGCTGCGCGGGTAGCGGGCGTGCGGGCGCCCCCCTGTGGGCGTCCGCGCGCCTTGGCCTCTTCTAATAGCTGTAGCGGGTGACCTCGGTGCCGCCCGCATCGCGCAGGATGGCGGTGTCGCCGGTGTTGTTCCACACGGCCTGGGTGCGCCCCCAGTACAGATTGCCGGCGTCGTCCGTCCCCGCCCTCGTCCACACGCGCACCTCGGCGCCGGCCGCGAGCGTAAAGCTGGGGAAGGTGTAGGTGTTGTTGGCCTCGTCGCTCAGCCTCCAGCCCGTCATGTCGGCCGCGTCGCTGCCCGTGTTCTTGATCAGCACAAACTCGCCGGCCACATCGTCGCCGGGCGGGTCATACTCGATCTGCTGGATGGCGATGCTCGTCGGGGTCGGCGTCACGGGGGTCGGCGTCACGGGGGTCGGCGTCACGGGGGGCTGTGTCTCGCTCGCCATGCGCTGCAGCTGTGGCAGGTATAGCCGCTCCTGGAGCAGCGAGGGGCAGGCCGCCCCCTCGATAACCTGCTCGACCGTGTCGTCCACCGCCGCGAAGAAGTCGTAGCCGGTGCGCTGCTCGACGCAGTGAATGGAGGTGGTGTAGTCGGACCAGGCCTTGCCCTGCACCGTCGCGTCGTTCGGCGTCCACACGGCCAGCACCCGGCTCTGCGCGGTGACCCGCGCCGCGTCGTCGCCGTCGGCGGCCGGCAGCACCAGGATGACCTTCCAGACGCTGGCGGGGATGGTCAGCTTGCCGCCGGCGAGCGTGCCCAGGCTGCCCGCGCCGCCGGAGACGATGTACAGCTCGTTGCCCTGGCTCACCAGCGTGCGGGCGTAGTCCTCTAGCTGGGCCCACAGCCCCTGGTTGTTTCTCGGCGCCTGGGGCACGATGTTGGTCATCAGGAAGGTCGCGCAGTTGTCGGCCTGAGTGGCCCTACGGTCCCCCGAGGGCGTCATATGGCCTCGGTCGTAGCCTGAAAGAGTATAGTCTGTAGGCGTGACCTGGTACCAACCTGCGGGCAGGCTAGTGTCGGGCTGGAAGCCTGGCTCGCCAGGGGCCTGGTCGCAGCGCTCGACGGTGCCCAGGTCGCTCGCCTGGAGGTGCCAGCTGACCCAGTTGGGGATGCCGCGGTCGCGGGCGTACGAGAGGGCGTACTGGTCGCGGGCGATCAAGTAGTTGGCGGGCTGGGCCGGGTCGGCTACGGCCGCGCTGGGGTTGCCGAGGGCGAGGTGGCGGCTGAGGGGCTGGGCGCGGGCCGCCAGGCCGCCGAGCAGCAGGGCGGCCAGGATCAGCAGGGCGAGCAGGGCGCGGGAGCGAGCTGATCGGGAGGCCATAGTGTGCCTCTATGTCTCTATCACCGTGGTGCGCAGGCCGACCGTCGCCCCGCTGGGGTCGCGGCCGGCGATGACGACGGGGATCTGTATGGAGCCGGCGCGGTAGACCATCACGTCGGCGAGCAGGTCGTGGAGCAGGTCGCGCAGCAGCGCGAAGCGGGCCGCGGCGGCGCGCTGGTCGGCATCTTGCCAGTCGCGCACGGACGTGAGCGGCTCGAAGAAGGCATCAAGCTCGCGCACCTCTACCGGGGTGCCGGGCGGCAGCTCGAGGAACTCTACCAGGGCCTCCGGGGTGAGCGGGCCGGGCCCGGGCCAGCGGAAGGGCTCGAAGGGGTAGTCGCTCTCGCTGGGCATGAGCAGCCCGTCGGCCGCCGCTGTGATCTCGCCGAGGGCGTCAGGGGGTACGCTGCCGCCCAGATTCTCCTGGCCTGTATCTGTGTCGCTCATCGGTGGCCTCGCTCTGTGCAGAGCCGCTGCGGCGCGGCAGCGCTATCCCTCGACGCTTGAGATCTCGGTCTGCCCCTGGCGTCGCCGCCCGAAGCGGAAGTAGGCCAGGGGGCCGACGATGCTCAGCAGGGAGGCCGCCGCCCAGGCCCACTTGCTGCCGTTGATCTGCTCGGCCGGGCGGCGGATAATGTCCACGAGGGCCGCCACCAGCAGGCTAAACTGCAGGCTGGCCAGGGCGATAATCAGCCGCCGCTGGGCCGGGCTCAGGTCCATCCAACGCTTGTGCTGCATATGTGCTCTCCTCTCGGCGCTGACTGCCACGGCGGTGAGGGCCTTCAGCCTCGCTTGTGACACCACGGGTGCTGGGGCCGCCCGGCATCACCGGAGGGCGAGCGCGGCTAGAATACCCGCAGGGCGATCATACGATGATGGGCCACCGGACGTCAAGCTGCTCAGGACAATCAGCGGCCTGGCGTGCCGAAGATGAGGTGCGCGGGCGCCCCCGTACGAGCCTGGCGCCGGCTTCGCTACGGCCGGCGGCCCAGGTTGTACCCCGCCACGGCGGCCATGATCACGATCGGCGCCGCGACGCCCAGAATGCCGAACAGCCCGCCAACATTGAGCAGGCGCATTACCAGGATGACGAGCACGCCGCTGAGCGCGCCGCCGCTCACCGCCAGCCAGAGGCTCCCGCG
>JAAXUL010000454.1 GCA_013336035.1 Chloroflexales bacterium | reverse complement strand
ACCCACGTCACTCCGAAAGCTGGCTTTACCTCGCCTCGATCCGCCTCCTCGGCCGCCGTCTCGCCAAAGCCTCGTGAACGAGTATGCCCTTACCGTTGGAATATTGGAGAGCTTCTTACGCTTGCGCAGCAGCATCAGCCCCTCGTTGGTGGCGATGCGGTAGATCCATGTGCCCAGGCTGCTTACCCCATCGAAGCTCGCCAGCGCCTCGCAGGCCTTGATGAAGGTCGTCTGGAGCACGCCCTCGGCCTCGTCGTGTGCTTCCCGTCCTCGTGGCTCTCCCGGCCTTTTGCTGATCCAAGCCCAAAACCGTGTAAACCAGCGGAAGCGGTTGGCGTTCTAAAGCCATTGCCCCGAACCGATCAGCAAGATCTCGGGAGAGCCCGTTTGCTTAGAAAGCTGGGCTAACGTACTGCCCATTCACACTCGCTCAAGCACCCAGACAGCCACATAGGGCGTGCTCGTTTGAGGGCCATCTCCCCATGACTGGACTATGGGGTGGTCGACCTGCGCCTGCGCACGATCGGCAGGACCGTGACCGAGCGAACGGTGGTGTTTGCTGAGGTCGACGTCACCTCAAGCACGGTCGGGCGCCTCACCTACCCAGCTAGCGGCGAGCCCGGTGCCTACCGGCTCGAGCTCGACGACGATGGCGACGGCGCTCCTGACCGCGTCGTCGCGCCGCTCGCGATCGTGGGTGAGAACGGTAGCGCCGACACGACACCCCCGACGAGCACGGTGCAGCTTGCCGGAGTTCGCGAGGCGGCGGGCTGGAGGTCAGGTGAGCACATCATGGCTGCAAGGGAGGACCAGTGGAAGGCTCAGTCCGCCGCCCCCACCGGCCGTGGCAGCAGCCCGAGTTGCACGAGCTGGTGGAAGCGGTCGGGGACGCCCCAGTGCTCGACGATCTTGCCGTCCGCGAAGCGACACACGTCGATCACCGTAATCGCAAACGACCTCCCCGAGGGCGGGCGCCCCATCAGCCCGTTGCGGTCAGCGCCACGCCCGGTCAGCCGCGCCCACACCTTGTCGCCGTCCGCGACCAGGTCCTCGATCGTCAGGCTGAAGGGCGCGAAGGTGTCGCGGAGGTAGCGGATAGACCCCTTGAACTCCTCAAGAGTCGCTGGCAGGCCAAACTGGTGCTCGGTATAGTGCAGCGAAAAGCAGGCGTCCAGCGCATCGAGGTTGCCGCTATTGAACCCTTCCTCAATGACGCGCCGGAAGATGTCCTTGTTCTGTTCAGCTGACATTGACTGCCTCCTCATGTTCTTGAGCATCTATGGACACGACAGAGGGCTCGCGCGGTCAGATCCAGCGTCGTACCTGTGCGCGATACCGGCGATACGCATCGCCAAACTTCTGCTCCAGGTAGTGCTCTTCTCTGGTGATCGCGAGGTGCTGGACCGCCAGGATCACCAGCGGGACGAACACCAGCGCCCAGCTCACCCCAAACCAGAGCGCCACGGCGAGGTACAGGCATACCAGGCTGACGTACATGGGGTTGCGCGTCAGCCGATACGGGCCGCGCATCACCAGCGCCGTGCTCGGCTTGACCGGCACCATGCTCGTCTGAGCGCGCCGGAACAGCGCGTAGCTCCACCCAAACAGCAGCAGGTAGCAGGCGAGGCAGAGCATTGCCACCGCTCGCGCGGGAAACGCTGGTGGGAGGGCGAGCGGCATGAGCCGTTGCAGAACAACACCAAGCCCGAAGAGGACCAGGTAGATCAGCGGGGGTGGTATCCACACGCCGGCGTGGTCAGCCCGATGTGAAGCCTCGGTGTTCGTCATCGCATCCTCCTTTGCGCAACTGCGGGTAGCAGTGAGTCTAGGGCGAGACGCCGCTGCCGGCATCGGTGGAACCACCCATCTCTTCCTGGTTCTGCGCGAGCGTAGCACCCATCCTGGTCTGCGGGATGCAGTGCGCCAGGCCGGACGAAGAACTCGTACGGCCGGATGTGGAGCCAGGAGTACCCCAAAGGGGGCTGCGGGCACGCATACCACGATGCTCCTGCGACAGGCCCGAAGGCGCCATCACACCCTCTCATCCCTGTGAGGGCGGGAGGCTTCTGCTGGCGATCCGAGCGCCCCCCAGATCGATGGCGTTACCCCGACGGTTCAGCGATAGCCGGTGGCATCGGCCGGGCGCCCTGCGTCCTGCACCTCGCGCATATAGCGCCAGGCATCGGGCCGTGAGCCATCGAGGTCGGTGAAGCCATAGACCTGGGCCAGCTGCCCGCTCGAGAGCGACTGGCCATTCCAGCGCGCCACCTGTGGGTCGGCTGCCAGGGCCGCGATGTCGGTAAGTCTCATCACTGATGGGCGCGATGCGTTGAAAGAGGAAGCCCCACCCCTTGGGAAGGGGTAGTTCACTTCGACCGGATCGCCCAGATTCACATGGCTCACTGGTCGCGCGGACGGGTGCCCGCTCGACAAGCTCGGCTGCCCGTCCCGGCGCACCCCCCGCCAGAGAGTGGCTGATGGCGCCCTCCAGGGCGGGCCTGCCCTCGGCAGGGATCTGCGCGCTGTACCAGCCGGCCGCGCGCAGGTGGAGCGCCGCAACCGCCTCTGGCGGCTCAACCCGGACCAGCTCGGCCTGCGTCAGCTCGGCAAAGAGCGGGTGATAGCGGTGCCAGGTGCGGGTGTCGTCCAGCGGCGTGAGGAAGAGCCCGCGCTGCTCGATCGCCTCCAGCAGCTGCTGCGCCTCGGCCCTGGCCGTCGACTCGCCAGCACTCGTCACCGCCGCACATAGCGGCGCAGAGAGACGCTCGAGGATCGCCGTCTCGCGCAGGAACTGGCGCAGGTGCGGAGGGAGCCCCGCAGGCGGTTCCGGACAGGGGTCGCGGTGGAAAGGTTTGACCGGCGCCTCTGCCTTTGGGGGAATGTCCCAACACACCGATCACGCTACGCTACGGGCAAACGCACAACGGGAGGTGTCATGCTCGTGAGTCTGCTGCTGTCTGGCCTGGCCATTCTGATCGCCTGGACCGTGTTCGACGTCCTGATGCACCGGCTGCTCCTTCGACCGCTCTACGCGCAGAACAGCCACCTCTGGCGCTCGTTTGACCAGCTGAATGTCGCCCTGATCTATCTGGTCACCTTCACCCTGATCGCCACCTTCGTTCTCAGCTACTGGTTGCTGATCCGGCCCAAATCGCTGGCCGCCGGCGTCGGCTTTGGCGCGTTCCTGGGCCTGGCGCTTGGTCTATCTGCAGGTTTCGGAACCTACATTCATATGCCGGTACCGCGAGCGCTCGCCTGGGGCTGGCTCATCGGTGGATGGATGAAAGGTATCGCCGCAGGTGCCATCCTGGGGGCGCTGATCCGCGAGGCCTGAAGGTCGGTCACCTGGCCAGACAAGCCTGCAGGAGTGACGCCACCGGCACGCCGTAACCAGACATTGTGGGCGAACAATGTCCGCAGCACGCTCGGATCCCTCGCTCAGTGTCTTCCATGGGAACTCTCCGTTCGAGACTCGGCTCCCGGGTGCTGTTCGGCCAGGTACGCTAGGCCGGAGCCAGTCGACTAGGGACGCCCAACGCTCGACCTGGCTCGCTTATCCGGCGAGTGCGGCGGCAGCTCCACGATGCTGCCCGTTCGTACTGGCACCCGGTAGGCCTTGCCGGTCACGGTGAGATCGGGCCAGATGAACGTGAGCGCCTTCGCGGCGCCCGAGGAGGACGGGATAATGTTCTCGGCGGCGGCCCAGGAGTCGCGGCGGTCGGCCATGGGCTGGTCGGTGAGCGACTGGGAGTTGGTGTAGGCGTGGGCGGTGGTGAAGAAGCCGTGCCGTAGTCCCCAGTGCTCGCGGATGACCTTCACGAGCGGGGCCAGGCGTTGGTGGTGCAGCTGCCCATGGCGACGATGCGGTGACGTTCAGGGTCGAACTGGTCGAGGTTGATGCCGGGCAGCAGCACCGCGTCGGCGTCCTGCTGGGTCTTGCTGACCGTGCTGACCAGCACCCGCTGTGCGCCGTGATCGAGGTGTGGCTGCGCCCCGGACCGCCTGCATCGTCCATCGTCCTCGCCCTGCCGAGCCTCGCCCGCTACGTCCTGGCGGCGTTGGGCGTGGTCTCTTGGACTCAGCATGAACGGCGAGCTGTCACAAACCGCTGCTCGCACCGGTCTTCCCGGTGGCGTGGTTTATGATGATCTATCCCAGCTACATGCTCGCCAACCTGATTGCGGACGGCGCGCCGATCGGGACGCGGGGTGGAGCCCTGCGCGTGCTGTGGCTTGCCGCGCTGTCGGCGATGATTATGACGGCGTGGGATGTGGTGCTGGACCCGATGTACTCAACCGTGATGCATGGTGTGGATCTGGGAGCAGGGCGGCGAGTACTTCGGCGTGCCGCTGCAGAATTACCTGGGCTGGCTGCTGACGACCTTCACGATCAATCTGATCTACCGCTTCTACGAATGCCGCACCCCACCGCTTTGCGGATCTTCACTCGCCCGGCACGATCGCCAACCTCCGCCACAACCCGCACGTCGAGGTCAATGTGGTCGACCCCTTTGCCCGCAAAGGCTACCGCCTGAAAGGCATCGCGACCGTGCTCGCGGACGGCCCGCAGTTTGAGGAGGTGCTCGCCTTGTATCGCCGCCGTGGTGTGCGTGCCGCCATCCAGCATGTGGTGCTGATTGCGGTTCATACCGTGGCCCCACTGCGCTCGCCCGCCTACGACGATGGTTCCAGCGAGGACGAGATCCGGGCAAAGTGGCGACGCCACTATCAGGGCCTTCTGGGCTAACGAGCAGTCGTGATGGATGGCTAGTGCCCTAAAGCTGTACGCCCGGTATCACCGTCAGATCACTGTGCGGCCGGCCAATGCTCCGGAGTTGACTGCTGCGCTCTGGCCCGCCCGGTGCGCAGATAGGCCGCCAGGAACAGCACGCCGAGGACAGCATCGATCGCCACGGTCCCCAGCATGCCCACAGCCATGCGCCCCTGAGCGACCAGCACGAGCGCCGCCACGACATAGCCCGCCTTCTCAAGGACCGTCGGAAGCATCAGCGGCCGGTAGCGCAGGGGGTCGCGTGCGAGCATGAGGAAGAGCACCTGCCAGGCCAGCGTGACCCCGGCGAAGCCGTAGTAGAACTCCGGGTGCCTGATTGCCGGCGGGAACATTCGCCCGAGCATCCCCTCGCTCAGGTACATCGGTAGGATCTCGATCAGGCCGATGATCCCGGCGATGGTGTAGACGCGCGTGGCGAACCTCATCACGGTTCCCTTTCTTGTCTGGCCTTATCCGCGCTCTATGAAGACGAGCGATCCCTCGTCGATGTGACAGCCTGCCGTCAGAGTCAGTGGTCTGCACTTCTCTCGCGATGCTCACCCTTGCACGTACAAAGGCGTTGCAGCAAGCAATCGCAAATATCTCGTTCGTACAAGCTGGTTTTCTCTCCTACGTCCACGATCGGGAGCCGGCCGATTTCGTCTACTCGCGCAATGCCTTGCACCACCTCTCCGACTTCTGGAAGGCGCTGGCGCTGAGCCACATTGCGGCTACGCTGCGGCCTGGGGGTGTGTTTGTCCTGCGCGACCTGGTCTTCTCGTGCGAGCCGCATGAGATTGCCGAGGTGGTCGACGCGTGGCTCGCCCATGCCCCCGACACCCCGGACGTGGGATGGACACGCCGGGAGTTGGAAGAGCATCTGAGGACGGAGCATAGTACCTTCAGCTGGCTCTTGGAGCCGCTGCTTGAGCGCACGGGCTTCGATCTGAGCGACATCCACTACGACGCCTCGCGCGTCTTTGCGACCTACATCTGCACAAGGCGAAGGTGAACACCTGCGCGGTGTACCCCACGCTACGACGGGGGGTGGAATGGAGATCGCCTCCGCAGTCTGAAAGGCTCACACCTTTACCGGCTCGTGTCAGCCCCCTCGACGGCCGCAAGGTCGCGCGTGAGGCGCAGCTCGCCCAGGTGGAGCGCCGCGTGACGCAGGGCGATTAGCAGCGCCTCGCGGGCCGAGATCTCCCGAGCGCTGCTCGTGGCGCCCCAGAGGATCTGCGGCGGATGCAGACGGCGCTCGAGGCTCGCGGGCGCGAGCGCTCCGAGGGCTGCATCAAGCTCGCCCAGCAATTGCTCCAGCGCTGCGAGGAGCTCGGCCTCACCCAACGCATCGGCGACAAATTCCGCTGGGCGATCCCGGCTGACCGGCTGCCCGCAGCCAAACCCTAGAACGTAGACGCGCGTGACACTCACAACGTGGTTGACGATGACGCTACGCGTTGGCGCGAAGCGCTATCGCGGCGGCGCTGTTCGCGCTGCTGGCTGGCCGCCAGTGGAGCCAAGCGCCCGGGTAGTCGCGCAGGCTCAAGCCGATTTGCTCCAGCACCCAGCGCAGATCCTGTCGGTACAGCCCGATCTCGTCCAGCATCGGCCTTCTCCCTCCTTGTGACAGCACAAAGAAGACGGGTGGGGCACGCGTTCAGGGCTGCGACCTGCCGCAGCGTCTGCCCCAGCAGGCCGAGCAGCACCTCGAGGGTGTCCCGGCGAGCTCGGTGTGGTGCTCCATGTGTACAGGCCGGTGTAGAATTGACCCAGATCGCCGACGGAGAATTGACCCACCCCTGAAACGGCCTAGACTCTCGCTAGTGCATCACTAGCAGAGAG
>JAAXUL010001279.1 GCA_013336035.1 Chloroflexales bacterium | reverse complement strand
CGCCTGCTCGAGCTTGGCGCGCCCGGCAGCGTGAGGCCGTGCGGCCTTGGCGCGCGCGACAGCCTGCGCTTCGAGCCCTGCCTCGCGCTCTACGGCCACGAGATCGGCGACACGATCAACCCCTACGAGGCCCGCCTCGGCTGGGTGGTGAAGCTCGACAAGGGCGACTTCGTCGGGCGCGAGGCCCTTGCCCGCATCAAGGCCGAGGGCCCCGCCCGCCGCCTCACCGGCTTCGAGCTGCTTGGCCGGGGCGTCGCCCGCGGCGACTACCCCGTCCACTCGGTCGAGGGCCAGCCGATCGGCTTCGTGACCACCGGCATGCCCTCGCCAACCCTCGGCAGGCCCCTCGGCATAGCCTACGTGCCCACGCCCCTCAGCGCCGAGGGCAGCGAGTTCGATGTGATCATCCGCGGGCAGCCCGTCCGCGCGCGGGCCATTAAGATGCCCTTCTATAAGCCCAGGTATAAGAAGTAAGACCCGAGCCGAGAGATTACAGCAGGAGCAAAGCGCCATGGCCACGAACATCCCAGCGGGCCTGAAGTACAGCAAGTCGGACGAGTGGGTGCGCGTCGAGGGTAACGATCTAGTGATCGGCATCACCGACTTTGCCCAGGACGCCCTGGGCGATATCGTCTACCTCGACCTGCCCAAGGTCGGCGCCCAGCTCGCCCCCGGCGCGTCCTTCGGCGTGATCGAGTCGGTCAAGGCCAGCTCCGACCTCTTCGCGCCCGTCGGCGGCGAGGTTATGGCCATCAACACCGACCTCGAGAGCAACCAGGAGCCGATCAACAAGGACCCCTACGGCGCTGGCTGGCTCATCCGCATCCGCCCCAATGGCGACGAGGAGGAGCTGCTCGACGCCGCCGCCTACGCGGCCTACTGCGATGAGCGGGCGCACTAGAAAGCCACTAGCCACATGTCCCATTACATCTCGATCACGGAGGCCGAGCGGGCCGAGATGCTCGCGGCCATCGGGGTTGCGGCCGCGGCCGACCTCTTCGTCGATGTGCCCGCGGCGAAGCGCTTCCCGCGCCTGAGCCTGCCCCAGCCGCTCTCGGAGCCCGAGCTGGTGCGCGAGCTGCTGGCCATGAGCGCCACGAACGCCAGCGCCCACAGCCACAGCATCTTCCTCGGCGCGGGGGCCTACAACCACTTTGTGCCCGCCGCCGTCGACCAGATCCTGCGCCGCGGCGAGTACTACACCGCCTACACGCCCTACCAGCCCGAGATCAGCCAGGGCACCCTGCAGGCGATCTTCGAGTACCAGAGCCTGATCTGCTCGCTCACCGGCATGGAGATCGCCAACGCCTCGCACTACGACGGCGGCACCGCCATCGCCGAGGCGGCGATCATGGCCCTGAATATGGCGCGCGACCGCCGCAAGATCGTCGTCGCCCGCGGCGTCAACCCCCAGTACCGCGCCGTCCTGCGCACCTACCTCCAGGCCCTCGATGTCACGGTCACCGGCGACGAGACCCCCGGCGCCAGCGTCGAGGACGCCCTGGCCCTGGTCGACGATCAGACCGCCCTGCTGATCGTGCAGAGCCCCGACTTCCTGGGCCGCCTGCACGACCTGCGGGGCCTGGCCGAGCGGGTGCAGGCGAGGGGCGCGCTGCTCTGCGTCCACTTCGACCCGATCGCCCTGGGCCTCTTCCAGACCCCCGGCGAGGCCGGCGCCGATATCGCGACCGCCGAGGGCCAGCCGCTCGGGATCGGCCTGGGCTTCGGCGGCCCCTACCTCGGCATCTTCACCGCCCGCCAGAAGCACGTCCATAAGATCGCCGGCCGCATCGTCGGCGTGACCAAAGACGTCGACGGCCAGCTGGCCTACGTGCTGACCCTGCGCGCCCGCGAGCAGGATATCCGCCGCGAGCGGGCCACCAGCAATATCTGCACGAACCAGGCGCTCATGGCCCTGGCCTCGACGGTCTATATGAGCCTGATGGGCAAGCAGGGCATGCGCAAGGTGGCCGAGCTGTGCTACCACCGCGCCCACTACGCCGCCGCCGCGATCGCGCGGCTCCCCGGCTACAGCGTCGACGGCGGGCCGTTCTTCAGGGAGTTCGTGGTGCGCTGCCCCCGCCCCGTGGCCGAGCTCAACGCGGCCCTGCGCGAGCAGCGTATCGTCGGCGGCTACGACCTGGCCCAGGACGAGTCCCAGCTCGGCCACGCGATGCTGCTCGCCGTCACCGAGATGAACAGCAGGGCCGAGATCGACCGGCTGGTTGCGGCGCTGCGCGCCGCGGCCTAGGGAAGACTGGCGTGCCTATCAGCGACGCACAGCTCGGCCGGATCGTCGCCCGCGCGCTGCCCGGGGCGAGCCTGCTCGGGGCAGAGCCCCTGGGCGAGCGTACGCTGCGCCTCGACCTGCGCGGGGGGCGGCGGGCCGTGCTGCGCCTCGGCGGGCCGCCCGACCCCGGCGCCGGCGCCGCCCTGGCCGCCGAGGCCGCCGCCCTGCTGGCGCTGCGCGCCGAGATCGACCT
>JAAXUL010000453.1 GCA_013336035.1 Chloroflexales bacterium | reverse complement strand
CTATCTCACGCTGCTGATCAACCATATGGATTTTGCGGCCTGTACGATAGGCCGTTTTTATAATGACCGATGGCAGATTGAGCTGTTTTTTAAGGCGATCAATCAGAATCTTAAGATCAAAACCTTTGTCGGCACCAGCGAGTATGATGAAGGTGATGCCATAGCCGTTGACTCTTCCGGCAATGTGTTTGTTGCGGGAAGCAGCGGGGCCACCTTGTTGGCGGCGACCACAAAGACCCGGTTCTCGGCGGCGCGCACCGGCACGTGCAGCGCCGCCTCGTCGCGCGCGAACGAGTTCAGGCTGTTGCACAAGATCTGGGCGCCGCGCAGGGCCAGCCCGCGGGGCGTCTCGCTGATCACGCCGTCCATACAGGCGTACATGCCGATCCGCCCGATCGGCGTCTCGACCACCGGGCCGGGCTTGTGGGCCGGCTGCAGGACATCATTCTCGGGGCCCATCAGCACCTGCTTGTCGCTCGTGGCCACCAGATCGCCGGCCGGCCCATAGAGCAGGCTCGTACCGCTGGCCTGACCGTCCTCGCGCTGCAGCGTGCAGTTGATCACAATATAGCAACTGTGGGCCGCGGCGCGGGCGGCGATCGCCGCCAGGAACGGGCCGTCGAGCGCCAGCGACACCGCGTGACAGTGGGCCTTGTCGTTGTACCAGGACGCATGGTTGCAGAACTCGGGCAGGACGATCAGGTCGGGGCCATGGCTGGCGGCCTGATCGATCATGCGCAGACAGGTAGCCAGGTTAGCCTCGATGTCCACCCCGGCCCCAAACTGCACCGCAGCAACGCGCACTGTACCTGGCTCTGCCATAGCTGTTGCTCCTCAATTGTTATAACATAGTGACAATATTAGGGCCAGGCGCAACGCATGTCAAGACCTTGACAGGGCCGCTCGCAGTCCGTATTATTGTCATAACATTACTACTTTACGATAGCATTTGAGCGAGCGGGGCAGGGGTGAGGGCCGCAAGCCGCCGGTCGAAGAGAGGCGCGACGATGCCGGTTGACCAGCAATCGTTCAGGCGGGCGATGGCCCAGTTCGCCTCCGGCGTCACCGTAGTCACCACGGTGGATGGAGCGCAGCCCTTTGGCGTGACCGCAAGCTCGTTCAGCAGCCTGAGCCTCGACCCGCCGCTGGTGCTGGTCTGCCTGGCCCGGCGGCTGCACAGCCACAAGGTCATCGAGCGCAGCGGCGCCTTTGCCATCAACATCCTGAGCGCCCACCAGGCCGAGTGGGGTATGCGCTTCGCCGGCATGTTGCCCGATGTGGTCGATCGCTTTGCGGGGATCGAGACCCACGTGGCGGTGACCGGCAGCCCGCTGCTGCCCGACGTGCTCTGCTGGCTCGACTGTCGGGTGTGGAAGGTGTATGACGGCGGGGATCACTCGATCTTTGTCGGCGAGGTACTGGCGGTCGACACCAGCAGCGCCGACACGCCCCTGCTCTACCACAACCGCCTGTGGCGCCGCAGCGAAGCCCTGGCGGTGCCGACGCTGCCGCCCCGCGCCAAGATCATCGAGGTTGGCCCGTGCACCGGGCTTCAGCCCGAGGCGCAGCTCATCCCAACCGCGACAAAGGTCGCGCTCATCGACGCGCTGGCGGCGGCGGGCGTGACGCGCATCCAGGTCTGCTCTTTCGTCAGCCCGCGGCGCGTGCCCCAGATGGCCGACGCCGAGGAGGTCTGTAGCCGGATCAAACCCCAGCCTGGCGTGGTCTACAGCGGGCTGGCGCTGAACATGCGGGGCCTGGAGCGGGCGCACGCCGCCGGGCTGGGCCAGGTCGATCTCTCGCTCTCGGCCAGCGAGAGCCACAGCCGCATCAGCGCCGGCTGCGCGGTGGACGAGGCCCTGGCCGGGATGGCGGCGATGGTTGAGCGCGCCCGCGCCTGCGGCATGGCGGTGCGCGCCGGCATCCAGTGCGCCTTCGGCTGCGCCTATGAGGGAGAGGTCGACGCGCACCGGGTGGTGGGCCTGGCCCGGCGCATCCTTGCCATGGGCGTTGACGAGCTGGCTCTAGCCGACACGACCGGCACCGCCAACCCGCAGCAGGTGCGCCGCATGGTCCAGGAGCTGCTGCCCCTCGCCCGCGCCACGCCGCTCGCGCTGTGCCTGCACGACACGCACGGCATGGGCCTGGCGAACCTGCTCGCGGCGCTCAAGTCCGGCGTCTACCGCTTCGAAACCGCCTTCGGCGGCCTCGGCGGCTGCCCCTCGACCCCCGGGGCCAGCGGCACCATCGCCACCGAGGATAGCGTGCATATGTTGCACGAGATGGGAGTCCCCACCGGGATCGATATCGCCCGCGTCGCCGAGTGCTCCCAGCGTGTCGAGCAGATACTTGGCCGCCAGCTGCCCGGCAAGCTGTGGCGGCTCCAGGCTGCAAGGGAGAAAAGGTAGTATGAGCACAGATGTGGATGCGGCCCAGCTGACCGGCGCGCGCCTGGTGGAGCGGATGACGCCGCGCGAGCGTGATCTGGCCGAGCGCGTCGAGGCGGCGCTGCCGGCCCTGCGCGCCGCCGCCGAGGCGTCCGACGCCGCCGGCGAGTTCCACCGGCCCCACATTGGCACGCTGCGCGAGGCCGGCCTGCTCGGTCTGATCGTGCCCGCGGCCTACGGGGGGCTCGGTGGAGGCCTGCGCGACCTGGCCGCGGCCACCTTCGCCCTCGGCACGGCCTGCCCCTCGACCGCCCTGGCCTACTTCTACCACTGTAGCAGCGCCTCGCGCGGGCTGCTTGGGCTTGAGGCGATCGATACCGGGCTATTCACCCCCGCCGAGGCTGCGCCGGTGCGCGCCTTCGCCGAGCGGCTGCTGCGCAAGATGGGCCAACAGGGCATGTGGCTGGCGAACTTCGGCAGCGAGCAGGTGAAAAGCTCACAGAGCGCCATCACTATCACCACCGAGGCCGCGCCCGTCGCGGACGGCTGGCGTCTCTCCGGCGTCAAGGCCTACGGCTGCTCCACCGGCGTCGCCGACGAGTACCTGGTGACGGCGCGGATCGCGGGCACGAGCGGCGCCGACGGCATCGGCCTCTTCTTTGTTCCGCGCGACGCGCCGGGGGTCAAGGAGCGCGCCCGCTGGGACGCCCTCGGCATGCGCGGCAGCGCGACCCACGGCATCGTCCTCGAAGATGTGTTTGTGCCGGCGGACGAGGCGCTGGCGATACCCGGCGCGTTCACCCGTATGCTGCAGATGAGCCGCGGCAGCTTCGTCGGCAACCAGCTTGCCGTCGCCGCGATCTACCTGGGGATCGCGCAGGGGGTCTACGACTACACGCTCGACTACCTGGGCGGCTTGAAGTTCCAGGACACCGGACAGCCAATCGCTGCCGAGAGTGGCTTCCACCAGGAGCTGATCGGTCGCATGAGCGTCGATCTGGAGACTGGCTTCCTCTGGCTGCGCCGCCAGATCGAGCTTGAGACATCCGACCCGCCGCTGCGGCCCAAGCCTGCGGTCGTTCGTCAATGGCGGCTGTGCAAAGGGGTCGTGTGCGACGCGGCGTTCGAGGTCGCCGTCGCCGCGCTTAAGGCCTGCGGCACCAGCAACACTGGCAACCACGGCGTGATCGCCCGCGGCCTGCGCGACCTGAGCATGGGCCTGGTGCAGGCCTTCCCCGCCGAGCGCGGGCGCCTCGAGGCGGCGAAGATGATTGTCGCCGGCGACGGGCAGGCGCTGTTCAGCACCGCCAGATGAGTCAGCATTTCTCAACCGGCTCAGTCGGCCACACCCTGACCCTTATGTCGGGCGTGTGGCACGACCACGTCGAGATCTTCGACCTGGCGGGTAGCCCACTGGCATGGGACGAGCAGAGCGGCACGCCCGGCGCGGCGCCGTTCGACAACCTGGTGTACGTCGAGTTCGACGGGTCGACCTACCGCCAGACGAACGTCACCTTTCGTGGGCGGCCGCCGCACGTGCGCAGTTTCGCCGGGACACTGCGCGACGGCGTGCTCGTCTTCGATCGCCTCGGGCCAGACGCGCCCGAGCATATCGGCGTCTCCGGCGGGTATGGCGTGCTGTTCTACATCCCCCGCGCCGTGGACGAGGCGTGGCAGCGCTACAGCGAGCCCGACTGCATCCGGCTCCTCGGCCCCGGCCAGCGCATCCGCACGACCATCCTCTACCGCGGCGGAGTGGCAGCGCGCACCCTGGCCGCAAATGGCTACAAGATCACGCCGATGGGCGACCGCCGCGTGCCGTGGGACCCGCGCGGCCCCGACGGCCCGGTCCACCCGGCGCCCGGGGAGACGACGGTGTTCAAAAAGGAAGAAGAAAGACATCATGGTTGATCCTGCACCAGCTATCACGGCGCTCCCCGAGCTGGTCGATGTGATCGACGGCGATCAGCTGGCGCCCGAGGTCGCGCAAGACACCTGGCTCTGCGACCCGAACAGCGGCGCGCCGTTCCAGCGGCAGCGCGCGACCGGCGACGAGCAGATCGAGCGCGCCCTGGCGGCCGCCGCGGCGGCCTATGCGCGAGGTGACTGGGCTGATCTTTCGACAGAGCTGCGCGCCGCGTGGCTCGAGCGGATCGCGGACGAGCTGGAGGCGCGCCAGCCGGAGCTGGCGGTCGTCGAGGCGCTGACCACGGGCGTGGTCCTGAGCCAGGCCAGCCTGGTGACGGCGGTCTGCGCGCTGACCTTTCGGGCCGCGGCGAGTATGTTGCGCGCCAGCCCCGCGCCCCTGGCCCTCGATGGCAAGCACGGCCCAGTGGAGGTCTGGCGCCGGGGGTGGGGGCCGGCCGCGCTGATTGTGCCCTGGAATGCCCCGGCGGCCCTGGCCGCCCACAAGATCGCCAGCGCGCTTGCCGCGGGCTGCCCGGTCATCCTCAAGCCCTCGGAGTGGGCAGCGCACTCGTGCGATCTGCTGGCGGCGGCGGTGGTCGCGACAGGCCTCCCGCGCGGCGTCTTCCAGCTCGTGCATGGCGACGGCGCGGTTGGCGCGCGCCTGGTGGCCGACCCGCGCATCCGAGCCGTGTCGTTCACCGGCGGGCTCGCGGGCGGGCGGGCGGTGGCCCGGGCCTGCGCCGAGGGCCTCAAACCACTGCAGCTCGAGCTGGGCGGCAAGAACCCGCTGATCGTGCTTGAGGATGCCGACCTCGACCTGGCCGCGCTGGGGGTGGTCAGCGGCCTGACCACGCTCAACGGCCAGTGGTGCCGCGCCCTCGGCCGCCTGCTGGTCCACGCCGACTGCCACGATGCGCTGCTGGAGCGGGTGGCGGCACGCCTGGCACAGCTGCGGATCGGCCACTCGTGCGACGCGGCCAGCGCCATGGGCCCGCTGATCCACGCTGGCCACCATCGGGTGGTGAGCGAGGCGGTGCGCAGGCTGGAGGCCCACGGCGGTACGGCACGCAGCACGTCGCCGCTACCCGACCTGGCGGGGCACTTCTTCGCGCCGGCCCTGATCACCGGCTGCGACCCCTGCGATACCCTGGAGGAGATCTTTGGCCCGGTCGCGGCGGTGCATCGCTTCAGCGGCGATGCCGAGGCGCTTGCGCTCGCCAACCAGAGCCCCTATGGCCTGGCTGGCTACATCTTCAGCGCCGACGAGGCGCGCGCGCGAGCCGTGGCCCGCCAGATCCGCGCCGGCGACGTAAAGATCAATGGCGTCAGCCTGATCGGGCTCCACCCGCTGGCCCCACGCGCCGCCTGGGGGCTGAGTGGCCTGGGCGAAGAGGGCGTCGCCGCAACCTTCGAGTTTTTCCGCGGCACACGTGTCGTGGGTCGGGCCGCGTAGCAACGAGTCTATCCGCTCACCATCGAGGCCGCCCTCTTCCCTATGGGCAGGGGCGCGAGTGGTTAGGTCGGTGCGCCGCGCCGCCCGAGCCCGGTCTCCTGACAGCTACGGTAGTGCCCTCAGGAAACTACCGTAGATACCCGCGTGTCTTCCACCGCCCGCCGATGTACACTGCCTGTATCTCCGCTGCGCTTCGGCTCGGCAGCGCGGTGAGGCATGAGCAGCAATACGTATCGTCAAGCCAAGTGGCTGAGCAGAACCATCCTGCATGACCGGTGAGCCCGACAGCGGCGGCCGCTTGCTGTACCGCCAGGGCGCCGCACGGATGGAGGGGAATTACAATGGATGACCTGCTTCGGATGACCGCCGAGCGCGCGCTGCACTACCTGGATGGCCTCGCTACGCGCAGCGTCGCGCCGACGCCCGCCGCCCTGGCCCAGCTGGCAGAGCTGGGCGGTCCGCTGCCCGACGGGCCGACCGACCCGGCCGCGGTCCTCGCACTGCTCGACCGGGTTGGCTCGCCAGCGACGGTCGCTTCGGCGGGCGGGCGCTACTTTGGCTTTGTGATCGGCGGGTCGCTGCCCGCGGCCCTGGCGGCCAACTGGCTGGCCGGCGCCTGGGACCAGAATGCAGCCTTCGCTCACATCACCCCGGCCGCAGCCGCCTTTGAAAGGATATCCCTGCGCTGGATATGAATCAGTTCGTGGCGGAGAATCATTCTAAAATGTTGTGGTGTGAAAATCATTTCCGGCAAGAAAAGCATCCCGTGCAGCCACGCGCGCTCATCGAGCACGAACGGCCCCGGCGGTAGCTCGCCATCGGCGGCGCGATCGGCCGCGAGGCTCTCGGCGGCGGCCTCCAGCTCGCCGCCGGCGAATTGCAG
>JAAXUL010001278.1 GCA_013336035.1 Chloroflexales bacterium | reverse complement strand
AGGGGGGGCGCCGGCGCGGCGAGCCGCTCTTCCCACAGCCGCAGCACGCGGGTCGCCCCGACGGCGAGGGCGGCGCGCAGCACGGCCTCGGTCGCGATGGGGCCGACCGTCAGCGCCAGCACCCGCCCCCGCTCGCCGACGAGCTGCAGGGCCAGCTCGAGCGCCGCGGCGTCGGCCGGGTTGGTGACGAAGAGCAGGCGGCTGGCGTCGATGGCCCCGCTGAACGGGTCAACCTCGACGGTCGTCATATCGGGCACGTGTTTCAGGCAGACGGCGATACGCATAGGTGCTTCTCCCACCTTCAGTGGAAGGGTTAAGGATTGATCTCATCACGACTCGCGGAAGGTCACCCCGTAGCCGCCCCTGGGGTACGACCACTGGATCGCGCCCTCCTCGCCGCAGGCGATGTAGCAGGTGCCGCACTCGAAGCACTCCTCGTAGTTGAAGAGGATGCCGCCATCGTCCAGGGGCACGAACAGGTTGGCCGGGCAGACATAGACGCAGGCCCGCACCGAGCAGTCCTGACAGATCGCGGCGTTCACCTGGATGTGCGGCTGGTCGTCGACCTGGAACCGCACGGTGCGCATGCGCTCCTCTAGCGTTGTCACCATCCGAATGATCTCCCCGCGTTCACAACATCCTGTAGCAGATCGATTGGCGAGACCTTATGCCGGCGCAGCGCCTCGAGCGCGATCGGCACGAGCTTCTGCTTCGGGTCGCCCCGCACGCGGAAGAGCTGCTCCGCTCCATCGGCGATCACGGCCGGGTAGAGGTTCTGCAGCCGCTCGCTGTTGACCATGGCCGGGGCGTGGCGGTAGCGGCGGAAGTCTGCCAGGACGTGGCGGGCCTTCAGCCGCTCCTCGTAGCGCGCCAGCGAGGCGGCGGAGAAATCCTGCTCGTGATGGGCGGCGATGGCGCTCTCGGCGGCGGCGATGCCGGACAGGATGGCGTAGTTGATGCCCTCGAGGTAGAGCCCGGCGACGAAGCAGAGCGCGGCCGCGTCGCCGGCCACCATCAGGCCGCCGGTCGAGAGCCTTGGCAGCATGTTCCAGCCGGCCTCGGGGATGATATGCGCCGAGTACTCGCGCACCGCGCCGCCGCGCACCAGCGGCGCGACCGCCGGGTGGGCCTTGAACTGCTCGAGCAGCTCGTAGGGGCGGCGCTTATGGCTGGCCAGCGAGGAGATCTGGCCGATCACGCCGAGCGAGAGCGTGTCGCGGTTGGTGTAGAGAAAGGCGCCGCCGCTCACCTCCTCGGTGATCGAGCCGATATACTCGATCGCCAGGCCCTCGTTGCCGCTCAGCTGGAAGCGCTCGCGGATGGTGGCCTCGTCCAGGGCCAGCACCTCCTTCACCCCGAGCGAGATCTCGTGGGCGTGGAACTCGCGCTGCAGCCCGGCCTTCTTGGCGATGAACGAGTTCGCGCCGTCGCAGGCGATCACCACGTCGGCCCGCACGTCGCCCCCCTCGCGCCGCACCCGCACCCCCGCCACGCGGCCGTCCTCCCACAGCACATCATCGACGACGGCCGCGTTGAGCAGGAAGGCCCCGGCGGCGACGGCCTGCTCGGCGAGCCAGCGGTCGAACTTGGGCCGCAGGATGGCGAAGCCGTTGTAGGGCGGCTCGGCGAAGCGCGCGCTACGGAAGTCGAGCGCCACCGAGGTCTCGGGCGACATAAAGGCCAGCACCCGCCGGCTCAGGTAGCGCTCGACCGGGGCCTGCTCCCACCAGCGCGGGATGAGCTCGTCCATGATCGCGCTGCCGTAGAAGGCCGCGCCAGAGACATTTTTCGCGCCGGGGTACTCGCCGCGCTCGAGCAGCAGCACCTTGAGGCCGGCCCGCGCGGCGACCAGGGCGGCGGCGCTGCCCGCCGGCCCCGCGCCGATCACCGCGAGATCGACGTGCTCGGCCGAGCGCGTGCCCGGCGCCCGCGAGCGCCGGCGCGGCGCCGGCTCGGGCCCCGGCGGCGGGAGACCATTGGGGAGGCCGACCAGCCGGTTGACGCCCTGCACCAGGGCGCGCGATGCCTCTTTGCTCAGCAGTGCCATTAGCTATCCTTACAGTGCGGCGGCGCCGGCCGCCTGGGCCAGATCCTCGGGCTCGCCCTCGCGCGTCCGCCCCTGCGCGAGCCGGGCCAGCAGCGCCGGCACGATCTGATGCAGGTCGCCGACGATGCCGAGATCGGCCAGGCCGAACAGGGGCGCGGTGCGGTCGCTATTCACCACGATCACCGTCTCGCTGCGGTTCATGCCCGAGGTGTGCTGGCTCGCCCCCGAGATGCCCAGGGCGATGTAGAGCTTCGGGGTGACCGTCTTGCCGGTCGTGCCGATGAAGCGGTCGGCCGGCAGCCAGCCGCGGTCGGCGATCACGCGCGTCCCGCCGACCGCCGCCTCAAGACATGTCCCCAGCCGCCAGAGCAGATCGACGCCCTGCGGCCCGCCGACGCCCAGGCCGCCGGCGACGATCCGGTCGGCCTCGCGCAGATCGA
>JAAXUL010000452.1 GCA_013336035.1 Chloroflexales bacterium | reverse complement strand
CGCCAATTAATCATCTGTTTGTTACATCCAACAACGAGTAAAGGGGAAAAAGTGCGAGACGCCCTCAAGAATGCCCGCGCTGTAATTGCCGTTCATGCCCAGAAAACCGCCTTGCGCCAGATACAATGCCGCCATCGTTCCCTGTTGCAGGGCTTGGGATTTGGCTTGTTCGATAACATCGCTGTCAGCATTTGCAACCAATACAGAGGGTACCGCGCTGGCGAGTACCGGCAAATCGTTGCCGCTGTCCCCGGCGAAAAAGGTGTTGGTGTAATCAAAGCCCTGATGTTGCATTAAAAATTCCACGGCATGGAGCTTGGTGGCGAGCGCCGGCAACACATCCAGGAGACCCATCGACGCCGCTTCGTCGACACTGTAGATTAAGCTGGCCGCCATGCTTGCCATGTTAAGGCGCCGCGACATTTCTCGCTGCAAAGCGCGGATGTCCGTTTGTAATGGCACATAGTAGCTGAGTTTGTAACGGTTTTGTTTGCTTTCTTCCTGTAAATGCAATGACTCCAAGTCGGTAAATAATGGCCGTAAATTGTTCGCCGTCAAGCCCCGCCAATCAGCGGAGACCTCCTGTTCCCATTCAGACCAGTGCAGCCATTCCTCGGCATGTACTTGGTAAATTGTTGTGCCGACATCGCCGATAACCCAATCAGGCAACGGCAGCTCGTATTCCCGGATAGCGTCTTCAACAAGGCTGCGGTGCCGGCCACTGACACCCGCGAGAGGTTTTCCCTCGATCAGGTCTTCGGGCCCGATCAGGCGGATCTCGAGGGTCGGGATACGCTGGACGAGGCGCCACATAAGCTCGAGCTTACTGCGCATGCCGCCGGTGACATCGACGGCGTGAGAGCCAGCGGCGCCGTGGAGGACGGCGGCGAGGTTGGCGGCGGTGATCAGGGGGACGCGCTCGGCCGTGGGGTCGATGCGTGGGTCGGCGGTGTAGACGGCGTCCTCGCCGACAAGGATGACGCGCGTGGGGCGCAGGGCGGTCGCCTCGACCAGGTGGGCGAGGAGGGCCTCGGTAGAGATGATCGCGGTGCCCTGGTCGCTGTCGAAGGCCACGTCGCCATAGACGACGGGGACAAGGCCGCGGCCGAGGGCCCGCCCGATGTGGTCGGTGTCCCAGGCGACGATCCGGCCGCCGCTGGCCCAGAGGCTGGCGGAGGGCTGGAGGGTGAGCGCTGGCGCCCCGGCGGCGAGGAGGGCGTCGACGACAATGCGGTTAAGGCGCAGGGCGGCGCTGGCGGTGATGGCGAAGCCGGCGTAGAAACGCTGCGCGTCAGCTTCGCTAACGGCGTCGGGGGCGAGGCCCTTGTGGACGCCGTAACGGGCGGCGTAGTGGTGGCCGAACGAGCCGCTGCCGTGGCCGAGGATGATCGGCAGCCCGGGGCGGGCGGCGCGGGCCGCGGCGAGCTCGGCCGCGAGGCGCGTGATCACCGGCAGGTCGGCCGCCTCTTGCCCGGACTTATCGGTGATGACGGAGCCACCGAGCTTGATGAAGGTGTACATAGGGGGCCTGAGACTCTAGTTTGGGAAGAGCAGCAGAACTCCGAGCACTGTGAGCCCCCAGAGCATGACGCTGCCGGCGAGGGGCAGATCCTTCAGGATCAGCTCGTCCGGGGCGCCGCCCTCGCCGCGCTGGTAGATCAGGTAGAGGTAGCGGAAGATGGCGTAGATGACGAAGGGGATGGTGGCCATCAGCATGGGGTAGGGCTTCTGGGGGGCGACGGGGGCGAGAAAGGCGGTGATGCTGTAGGCCATGATGATGCTCGCCGTGACGATCGACATCATCTGGTCGAGCATGGGCACCGAGTACTCCTGAAGGATACGGCGGTGCTCGCCGGCTCCGCCCTCGAGCAGGGTCAGCTCGTGGCGGCGTTTGCCGATGCCCAGGAAGAGGGCCAGGAGCAGCATGCAGACGAGCAGCCAGGGCGTGATCATCACATCGATCACCGCGGCGCCTCCCACGGCGCGCAGCACGAAGCCGGCCGCGAGGACGAGGATATCGAGGATGACGACGTTTTTGAGCCAGTAGGTGTAGAGGAAGCCCTGGACGGCGATGTAGGTGATCAGGACGACGAGGAAGCCCCAGTCGAGGAAGCCCTTATCGCTGTCGAGGGCGAGGGCCAGAGGGAAGACGGCGATGATCAGGGCCGCGGCGGCGATGATGCCGACCGTGGGGCTCAGGCGGCCCGAGGCGAAGGGCCGGTTGCGCTTCTTCGGGTGGGCGCGGTCCTTCTCGATATCGACCAGGTCGTTGACCAGGTAGATGGCGCTGGCGGCCATGCAGAAGGCGACGAAGGCTCCGAGCACCCGGAGCAGGGGCTCGGGCCCGACCTGCGGGTCCCAGACACGCCAGAGCCGCCCCTCGGAGAAGGCGATGGCGGCGAAGACGAAGGCGTTCTTGACCCACTGGCGCGGGCGCATAGCTCGCAGCAGCTCGTGGGCGAGATTTGGACTTGACATAGCTGCGGCGCTAATTGGCTGGTTGGTTACCTTGCTCATACCTATATATTGCGTATGACACCCTATGGCATCGCCTGATTGTACCTGATGCCCATAGGGGCGTCAACGTTGGGCTCAGCCGGCACCCCGCCTGATTTGGACCCTTGACAGAAGTCTGGTATGGGACGTAGACTCCTGGTCTATGCACGAGCTGTTACTTGCCACTCGCAACCAAGGGAAGCTGCGCGAGTTCGCCGCGATCTTCGACGGGCTCGGCCTGGCCCTGCGCACCCTTGATGATCTGGACATCCCCGATGAGATCGAGGAGACGGGCCAGACCTTCGCCGCCAACGCAGTCTTGAAGGCCGAGGGCTATATGGCCCTGAGCGGCCTGCCCACCCTGGCCGATGACAGCGGCCTCGAGGTGGCGGCCCTCGGCGGCGCCCCGGGGGTCTACTCGGCCCGCTATGGCGGCGTGAAGGGCGAGGCGCAGCTGCGCTATCTGCTCGATCAGCTGCGCGATGTGCCCTGGCACGCTCGCCTGGCCCGCTTCGTCTGTGTGATCGCTCTGGCCTGCCCCGGCCGCCCCACCGAGCTGGCCGAGGGCACGTTGCCCGGCGTGATCGAGCTCGAGCCCCGCGGCAGCGGCGGCTTCGGCTACGACCCGCTCTTCTACCTGCTCGACGAGGACCGCACCATGGCGGAGCTGCCCGCCGAGCGTAAGAACCAGATCAGCCATCGCGCCGCCGCGGCTCGCGCCGCCCGCGAGATCTTGTCCCGCTGGGCGAACGAGCTATGAGCCTGACGGTGACATCACTTGCGAGCGGGAGCAGCGGCAACGCCCTGCTGGCGCGCTGCGGCGACGACGCGCTGCTGGTCGACTGCGGCATCGCCCTGCGCACCCTCGAGGGGCTGCTGCGCTACCAGCAGCTCGAGCCGCGCCGGATCCGGGCCCTGGTGCTCACCCACGAGCACGGCGACCACACGCTCAGCGCCGCGGCCCTGGCCCGTCGCTACGGCATCCCGGTGGTCTGCAACGGCCCCACCCGCGAGGCCATGGGCGCCGAGCTGGCCGGCCTGCCCGTCGAGCTGCTGCCCGTCGGCGAGCTGGCCGCGATCGGGCCCTTCGAGCTGCGCAGCTTCCGCGTCAGCCACGACGCCGCCGACCCCGTCGGCTACCGGATCGCCGCGGCCGGCGCCACGGTGGCTATCGCGGTCGACCTGGGCAGCTGGGACGAGGCCACGGTGGCCGCGCTGTGCGGCGCCGACTTGCTGGTCGTCGAGGCGAACCACGACCGCGAGCTGCTGCGCGCCTCGCCTTACCCCTGGGCCATCCAGGAGCGGATCTTCGGCCCGTTTGGCCACCTCGATAATGTCCAGTGCGGCGAGCTGCTGTCTCGGGCCTGCGATGGGCCCTGCGATGTGTGGCTGGCGCACCTGTCTGAGCAGACGAATACGCCTCGGGTGGCCGCGGCGGGCGTGCGCCGGGTCCTGTCTATGGCCGGCGTGGCTGGCCCGCGGCTTGGTGTGCTGCCGCGCCGCTCGCCGAGGGGGCCGGCGGCGGCGCCTACATGGCGCAGCGAAGAGCGCATGCTGGTGCAGCAGAGCATGTTTTAAGGAGTCGATCCATGGCGATCAAAAAGATGGAGTCGATCTGGTTCAACGGCAAGCTGGTGCCGTGGGACGAGGCCCGCATCCACGTGCTGTCCCATGTTGTCCACTATGGCAGCAGCTTCTTCGAGGGCGTCCGCTGCTATGAGACGCCTCAGGGCACGGCGATCTTCCGCCTGACGCCCCATATGCGCCGTCTGATCGACTCGGCCCGCATCTACCGCACCGAGGTGCCCTACAGCCTGGGGCAGCTGGTGGCGGCGGTGAAGGAGACGGTGCGAGCCAACGGCCTGCGCTCGGGCTATATCCGCCCGGTGGTCTACCGGGGCTACGGCGAGATCGGCGTGAACCCGTTGCACAACCCGGTCGAGGTGGCCATCGCCACGATCGAGTGGGGCAAGTACCTGGGCGTCGAGGCGATGGAGCAGGGCGTGGACGTCTGTGTCTCGTCGTGGAACCGCTTTGCGCCCAACACGATGCCGGCGCTCTCGAAGGCGGGCGGCAACTATCTGAACTCGCAGCTGATCAAGATGGAGGCCCTGGCCAATGGCTTCGCCGAGGGTATCGCCCTCGACACGAACGGCCAGGTTAGCGAGGGCAGCGGCGAGAACCTGTTCCTGGTCCGCGATGGGGTCGTCTACACCCCGCCGGTCAGCTCGTCGATCCTCAGCGGGATCACCCGCGACACGGTGATCACCCTGCTGGGCGAGCTGGAGGTCGAGGTGCGCCAGCAGGTCATCCCCCGCGAGATGCTCTACCTGGCCGACGAGCTGTTCTTCACCGGCACGGCCGCCGAGGTCACCCCGGTGCGCTCGGTGGACCGGGTGAGCGTGGGCGTGGGCCGGCGCGGCCCGCTCACCGCCGAGGTGCAGTCCGCCTTCTTCGCAGTCGTGCAGGGCGAGCGCCCTGATCGCTACGGCTGGCTAGAGTACGCAGAGGGTTAATTTAGGTGGTTGCGCCAGAGAGGGCAGTCGGCTATAATAGCAACGCTGTGAATCGAGAGGCCAGGGTCCACTCCTGGACGCCTGGCCTCTTTTCCTGCAAGGTCGGATGGCTGCCTAACGGGGGGTTTTCACCATCGTTCGCATGCACTGGGTGCATATCCGTACCTGGACCTTCGAGCCATCGTTGTTGATGATGGTTGTCTTCTGAAGGTTGGGCCGCCACATGCGGTTGGTGCGGCGCTTCGAGAAGCTCACATTGTGGCCAAACGAGGGGCCTTTTCCGCACATCTGACACTTCGCCATGGTAGAGGGACTCCAGATCTTTACCAGTAACCCACCTGTATCTCCGCGAGAATATACCATATTGAAGTTCCTTTGGCAAACACGCTGGCCTCTGCGCGATGTTCTCAGTCATTGGCGCGGCGCCGACTGGCAGGTTCTGAAATGGCAAAAATGTGCATTGTGACCGATGGGTCGGCCGATATCGCGCCCGACCTGGCCCGCGAGATGGGCATCGAGGTGGTGCCACTGCTCGCCCATATCGACGAGAAGATCTACCGCGTTGGGGTCGATATTAGCGACGATCAGCTCTACGAGCTGATGGTCACCGGACACCAGCGTGTGCGCATCGCCGCGCCGATGTCGACGGTCTTCGAGCAGGTCTACCGACGCCTGATCAGCGACGTCGACTACGTCTTTTCGATCCACCTCGGCACACGCCTGGGTGCGATCCACGCCAACGCCGCCGCGGCGAAGAGTCGCCTGCCGGCCTCGACCACACGGATCGAGCTTGTCGATAGCAAGTCGGCCTCGCTGGGCCATGGCTCGGTGGTCCTCGCCGCGGCCCACGCGATCGCCGAGGGCGCTCACCCCGACCAGGTGAGCCGGCTCATCCACGCGATGATCCGCCATACCCACGTGGTCTTCTTTGTCGATACGATGGAGCACCTTGAGGCGAGCGGCCGCCTGACCATCGCCGGATCGGTCCTCGGCTCGATGCAGCGGATCAAGCCCCTGATGATCCTCGACGAGGGCGAGATCGTACCCTACGAGCGCACGCGCACACGCGCCAAGGCGATCGAGGGCCTCTTCACCTTTATAGAGGATTTCCCCCGCGTCCAGGAGGTGACGGTCCTCTACGCGACCACCCCTGAGGATGTCGAGAAGCTGCTCGAGAAGGTTGACCCGATCTTTCCCCGTGACAATGTGCAGGTGGCGCGCTTTGGCCCCGCCATTGCCGCCCACCTTGGCCCTGGGGCGATGGGCGTGACTGTGTTCGAGGGCCTGGAGGAAGATTGAACTGTGCGGTGTGCGGTGTGATCCGCGCGCTCACACCGTACAGCTCACACCTTGCGGCATATGCAGGATCGAGAGCATATTATCCGGCTCGGCAAGGTGCTGGCGTCGGAGTACCGGCGCGGCTGTGACGACGGCGCCGTCGATGGGGGCCTGGCCCACTTCCTGTCCCTGTGGCGGGCCGAGGCCGGCGCCGACCTCGTCGAGCCCGCGGTGCTGCGGGCCCTCGACCTGCTCGCCGGCTATGGGGCGCAGAGCATCCTCGAGCGCCGCGACCGCGTGGGCCAGGCCCTCGAGGGCCTGCGGGCGATATTTCGTGTCGCGCCTGACGCCGG
>JAAXUL010001277.1 GCA_013336035.1 Chloroflexales bacterium | reverse complement strand
GGACCCGCGCCCCCGACTATCTCGCGGTAAGGCAGGACTGCCTGGCGCGCCACGGGCGGGCCGAGCCGGCCCGCGGCGAGGGTTGTCGAGCCATCAAGCCTGCGGCCCGCGTCACTTTAGCCCGGCCTTGCGCAGGGCCGCCGCCAGCGGGTTATCGTCGTCGTCATCGGCGGGCTGCGCGGCGTCGCCGCCGCTGGTGGCGTACAGCGACGCGGCGGGCCGCGGCTCCGGCGCCTCCTCCGGCTCCTCGTCGTCGGCCTCCCAGTCGAGCGAGAGGTTCTCGGCGCCGGCGATGGCGATGATCTCGCTCACACCGAAGCGCAGCACCGCGATCGACTGGTCGTCGGCCGCCGTCTCGTCCAGGCCATCGGCCAGGCGCAGCTCGGGCAGCGCCGCCAGCACCTCGCTGAGCAGCTCGGGGCGCCGCGGCGGCGGGCGCTCGGCCGCCATCATGGCCTCGATCTGCTCGGCAGAGGCGGGGATGCCCGTATCGACCAGCAGGATGGTCACCGCCACCGAGGGGTAGAGCAGCCGCAGGATGGCGCGCGTCTCGTGCAGCTGGCCCACGGCCCGCCGCAGGGCGCTCGCCGTGCGGCTGGACTTAATCTCGAAGACGTGGGCCCGCCGCCCCTCGATCGTCAGGGCGTCGAGCTCGCGGTACTTGATGAAGCCCCGCCGGTTGCGCCGCTCCTCGTACTCGAGGATGCGCCGCTCGTCTAGCTCGATCCGCTCGCCGAGCCACTGGCGCAGCGCGGCCTCGGCCTGGCCCCCGAACAGGTCGCGCTGGCGCGGCGGCCGCATCGCCTTCTGGTTCTTGCGCGCGATCGCGAACTGCTCGATGTAGGAGCGGTAGCGCTTATCGTCCTCGGTGATCAGGCGCGGGCGTCCATAGGTTATCATACGCCCCCCTACTGCGGCTTGCCGAGCTCGACCGAGCGCCTGTAGGCCGCCCAGATCGCGTCGGCCAAAACGGTGCGCATCCCGCCGCGCTCGAGCTCCGAGATCGCGGCGGCGGTGGTGCCGCCGGGCGAGGTGACGCCGTTGCGCAGCTGGGCGAGGTGCGCGCCGCTCTGCTGGGCGTAGCGCGCCGAGCCGAGCATCGTCTGGAGCACCAGCTCCTCGGCGATGCGGCGCGAGAGGCCCAGGTGGACGCCGGCGTCGATCATGGCCTCCATCATCAGGAAGAAGTAGGCCGGGCCGGTGCCATTGATCGCCGTGGCCATATCGAGGTAGGACTCGGTGTCGACGTACAGCTCGTGCCCGAGGGCGCCCAGCACCGTGCGCGCCCAGCCGCGCTGCGTCTCGCTGACCTCGGGCGCGGCCGTCCAGACGATCATCCCTTCGCCGATCATAGCGGGCGTGTTGGGCATACTGCGCACCACCGCCGGGTGATCGAGGGCCGCGGCGAACGTGCCGATGGTGGCCCCGGCCACCACCGAGATGACGAGGCAGTCGTCGCGCATAGTGCCGCGCAGGGGCTGCAGCACGCGCTTAAGCTGCTGCGGCTTCACGGCGAAGATCACTACCTGGCCCCACCTGGCCGCGGCGACATTGTCGTGGCTGGTCTGCACCCCGTGGCGGGCCTGCACCTCGCGCAGGCGATCCTCGTGCGGGTCACTCGCCAGCACCTGCTCGGCCGCCACCAGCTCCTGGCGCAGCAGCCCGCCGATGACCGCCTCACCCATCGCGCCCGGGCCAATCACTGAGATGCGAAGATCTTTTAGCATTGGGGTCGCCCGCTCCAGAATGAAAGCTTCTCTCAGGGGAGGGTAGCACGCCCCCGGCGCTGCTGTCAACCGGCGATCTCGGGGCTACTCTTGCTTGGCGGCCTTGCGCGGGCGGCGCGTCGGGCGCTTGCGCTCCGAGACCTTCTTCAGGCCGATGGCGTGCAGGGCCACCGAGTCCTCGCCGTACTGCGCCTTGACCTGGTGCTTGATGCCTTTGACCCCCTTGTGGAAGGCGTTCATTGCGGCGATAGCCTGGTCGCGGATCGCGTCGGCCTCCTGCTGGATGCGGCTCTCGGCCTGTAGGACCGCGAGCATCGCCGCCTCGAGCTGCTGGACTGAGTCGGTGTTGTAGATCACATTCGTGGGGGCGTAGTCGCCAAGGTTCATGACGGCGGCGAGGATGGTGCGGTCTTTGGTGATCACTTCCTGAGACAGGCGAGAGTTCGAGCGGGATGCCATTGGGCGGTCTCCTTTCTGGGGTGAAGCCTGGTTGTTCGAGTGCCGCTTGGCACGATGAAGAGTGTAGCGGCTAAACCGCTTTATGGATAGACAACTTCATGGCTATATATAGGTAGTACTTACCTAAATCGTACAATGTTACCGCCGGGTGATCTCGAGGCGTATCCCCGCGGCTGTTCGGCGCTAGCCGCTTTGCGATGGAAGGGGGGTGCTTTGCGATGGAAGGGGGGTGCTTTGCGATGGAAGGGGGGTGCTTTGCGATGGAAGGGGGGTGCTTTGCGATGGAAGGGGGGTGCTTTGCGA
>JAAXUL010000451.1 GCA_013336035.1 Chloroflexales bacterium | reverse complement strand
CTCCCTGGCGATCGAAAGCATGGCCGGCGAGCTATCGACACCGGTGATGCTGTAGCCGGCCTCGGCGAGGGGCAAGAGCACGCGCCCGGTGCCGCACATCAGCTCGAGGAGCGGGCCGCCGGTGCGCCGCGCTAGCTCGTGGTAGAAGGGCAGATCCTCGAGGTAGTCGCGGAAGTCGGCGTCATAGTAGCGGGCGAATGGGTCGTAGGTATGCATAGCCTTGTGTAACAAGCGGGCAGCCCGCAGGCTGTGCCCGCACTACAATGCGCCCGCGATGAGCAGGGCCAGGAAAAAGAATCCGCCGATGATCACAAGGCCGATAATGCCGAGCGTGAGGACGCGGGGGTTGATGATCGGCTCGAAGCTTGGTGGGCCAGGGAGCCGCTGCTCGGCTGAGGGGAGGCTCATGGGGGCAGTGCCCTCGATGCGCGCGGAGGGCGGCCGGGCCGGCGGTGTGGGCGGTGCGGCAGGGCGCGGGGGGAGCGCAGGTGGCAGGCCTGTGGGCAGGCCATTCTGGCCCGTGTCACGGTTCTTGTTGATCTCCTGGACGACCGAGCTGACGATACTGGCGACCACGCCGAGCCCGACCACCGCTGCGATGATCAGAGGGACCGAGATTGGCAGCCCTGTGGCTTGTGAGAGCCAGCCGGCGATAGGTGGCAGGAAGCGCGACCCGAAGACGAGAAAGATAAAGATCAGCCAGCCGATCCAGCTATTGCCACCGCGGCGGTTCTGTTGCATGGGTATTCCTCGCTCTGACGCCTGAGGCGCCGTATGATACGCTCTACCCCGGGCTGGCGCGGACGATCAGACGGTGAGAGTAGACGCCGATCGGGACGCAGGTGATGAGGGTCAGCTGCTCGTCGTGAGTAGGGGCCATCACCCAGGTGGCGGTGGGCAGCAAGGTGAGCACCTCGTGCACGATGTAGCGCCGCTCTTGCCCGCCGGCGGTAACAAAGATCTCATCGCCAGGCTGCGCGGCAGGGAGCCGGTTGAAGATCTCGCCCGGGTAGCCGACGTGGCCGGCGAGGACGATGTTGCCGGGGGTGCCGGGATAGCCGGCAATGGGCCAGTAGTGGACCGCGGTGTGTCGCGGCACGTCCCACTGGCCCAATGAGAAGCCGGCGCTGACCACAGCGGTGTCGATGCCGATGCGCGGCACACGCACCCTGGCCGGGCGCACGCTGTCCCACGCGCGTGACGCCGCATCGACAGGGCTAAGGGCGGCCTCGGGGGGCGGGGCGGCGTCGAGGTGCTGACGTCCAAGGTGGCCGAGGAGCACGACCGGCGCGCAGCACGTCGGGCCCGCGCTGGCCGGCGAGATCTCGGGGTGAAGCTCGAAGCGAGCCCGCTCAAAGTACTGCACGGTGTAGAGGCGCCCGTCCTGGCCGTTCAGCTCCTCGAAGGGCTCGGAGATGGGGAAGCCGAAGGCGTCGAGGCTGCCGCGCCGCCAGAAGCTCAGGAAAGGGCCGGCAAGCGTGTGCCCGGTCGCGTCGAAGAAGACCCCGCCCTGCGGAGCGCTGGCGACGCGGGCGAAGGCCGGGTGGTCACTATAGCTCTCGGCAGCCAAGCGCCCGAGGTGGCCGGCCTGCACAAGGCCAAGGTCGCCGTGCCACTCGAGGCGGGCCCGCTCGAAGTACTGGACTGGGCGGCCATCTTCGATAAAGACCTCGGTGAGCGGGAGGCCGAAGATGGGTAGGCCGCCCTGAGCATCGTAGAACTCGCGGAAGCTGTAGGCGAGTGTGTGGCCTGTCTCGCGAAAATAGACGGGCGTGCCGGCGCGGGTGTTGGCGCTGGCAGGCACGGGCGCCAGAGCGATCAGGCCCAGGATCAGCAGCGCGGCGCGGAGGAGGCGTCTCACAGTTTGCTCCGGTGGGAGTATCCGACTACAGGGGGGCGCCCGGGGGAGCGCTCGCCCACCACTGTTTGTCACCTATTCTAGCATGGCGCCCGGCATGCCGATGGCGAGGTCGGGGGCAGGCAGCCCGTCGGAGCCGAGGACCATGGCGTGCAGAAACCAGCGCCATGGCGCGTCTGCGCCCAGGTAGTCGGTGACGATGAGCAGGTGGTTGGCCCCCCGGCGGAGATGAGCGGGCGCCGTGCGCGACCAGTCGCGGTTGAGCCGCAAGGCCTGGCTGTCGGCGAAGCTCTCGGTGACGAGCTCGACGCCATTGAGGTAGACCCGGGCGGGGCGGGGCGACTGGTAGGCGACGCGGATGCTGCGCGCATCCGGGCTCGTGAGCGCCGCGGCGGCGTAGCCGATCATGTCGGCGCCCCTAGAGGCGTACGCGTAGTGGCTCAGGGGCACGTTGTAGCGCTCGGTGAGGTTCTGGAACTCGCTGTGCGCGGGCGTGTGGGTGGCGATGGCCCAGGGCCGGTCGTCGCGCGGCGCGCCGGCGTCGTCGAGGATCTGCTCAACCGGGTAGGCCTGGCTGGCCGTGGTGGCCATGGTGCGCCATGCGCCGATGGTCGGGAAGAGCGTCTGAGCGGTGAAGGTGTAGGCTAGCTCGCGGCCACGCCAGCCGAGGCGCAGGTCGAGGGACCAGCGGCGCGTGGCGACATCGTGGCCCCAGGCGAATGGCGCGGCAATGATGGCGTCGGCGCGGAGCTCGCCCAAGTCGAACGGGCGCTCGCTGTGGCCCTCGGGCCCGACGATGCGCCAGATGCCGGCGACGCCGACGGGCGTGTCATCGCCGGGGGCCGCGATCACCAGGGTGCCGAGGGAGCGTGAGGCGTCCTCGGGCGTGGTGTGCTCGTAGACGTGGACAAAGGGGCCGCCGAGGCGCGCAAGGGCGCTGCGGTGAGCATCGGTCGCCCCGGAAAGCGCTGCCTCAAGCAGCTCAGCGCGCTCGGCAGAGCCGTACCAGAGGGCGGGATTCTCACCCAGCTCGCGCCACCAGTCCTGCCCCAGAGGCGACGTCTGAGGGAGGCCCAGCAGCCGGCGCGCATCGGCCGACCTCAGCCTGATATTGCTGTCCTCGCCGAGCAGGCCGAGGGGCTTGGCGGCCTCGACCGCTAACGTGACCGGAGCGCGCTTGGGGCGGGCCGGGATCGTAATGCTGAGGCGCCTACCCGCCTCGTCATAGTCCCACTCGTTATGTTCAGCGGCGTCCAGGCGCACAGCTAGCGGGCGGCGGGTGAACTCGAGGCGGACGGTGTAGGCCCGCTCCACAGGGAGGGCATCACAGCGGCCTTCGGAGGGGCCGATAACAAGCTCGGCGCGGAGCCCGTCGGGGCTGGTCAGCAGCGTAATAGGGGTCCACTCGCTCTGGCCGTCCAGGTACAGCTCGCTGACCCCATCGTCCTCATAGAGGCGGAAGTCGCCCCGGGGGCCTGGGAAGACGGCGAGGGTGAGCTGGTCGGTCGGCTGCTGGTGGCTGCGGGGTGTGGCGGGGGCGAGAGGCAAGATGCCGCCGGCGCGTACGAGCTGGGGCAGCGCTGAGAGGTCGCCGACGAGGCGGGCCCAGGCCGGCCCGCGCAGCAGCTCGCCCGTGGTGCGCTCGACCCACTCGCCCGGGGGCACCCAGACATCGGCCGAGGCGAGCCCCGAGGGCTGGGCGGCGGGCTGGATGATCGGGGCGACGATGAGCTGGTCGCCGAGCTGATACTGCTCGCGGGCCGTGTAGGCGGCCTCGGCGTCCGGCCAGCCATAGTAGAGCGGCCGACATGGGGCGAGGGCCTGGTCGTGGTGCACCCTGGCGAGCGTGTAGAGATAGGGGAGAAGCTCGTAGCGGGCCGTAAAGGCGTCGCGGGCGACGTCGCGGACAGCGGGCGGGAACGCCCAGGGGCGACGCTCGGCGGCGGGGTCTTTTGTCGCGTGCAGGCGCAGGACAGGGCCGAGGGCGCCGAGCTGTACCCAGCGGGCGAAGAGCTCGGGCTCGCAGACGCCGAAGTGGCCGCCGATGTCGTGGCTCCACCAGCCGTAGAGGACGTTTGCGGCCGTGGCGGTGAAGTACGGCTGGAAGCGCAGCGCCTCCCAGGTGGCGTAGGTGTCGCCCGAAAAGCCGATCGGGTAGCGGTGGTTGCCGAGGCCGCCCCAGCGCGAGAAGATCATAGGCCGGAGGCCGGGCCGGCGACGCAGATCGTGGTAGTGAAGGTGGTTGAGCCAGGGCAGCGGGTCGAGGCCGGGGAGCTCGCACGAGCGGCCCTGCTGCCAGTCCATCCACCAGAAGTCGACGCCCTGGTCCTCGAGGGGGTGGTGGAGCAGCTCGAAGTAGCTGCGGGCGAAGGCCGCGTCGCTGATGCAGAATAGCACGCCCAGCGCGGGGTCGGCGCCCAGCGCGGCGACAAAGGCGGGGTGGGCCTCCTCGTGGGGCTGGACGCCCTGGGCTGGGTGAAGGTTGAGCGTGGTGTGGAGGCCCTGATCGCGGAGCCAGCCGAGAAAGGCCGAAGGGTCGGGGAAGAGATCACGGTTCCAGGTGTAGCCGGTCCAGCCGTGGGGTGTATGCCAGTCCATGTCAATGACGAGGGTGTCGAGGGGGAAGCCCTGGGCGGCGAACTCGGCGACGAGGCCGCGGAGATCCTGCTCGCTATAGGCCCAGTAGCGGGACCACCATGTGCCGAGGGCCCAGCGGGGGATCAGCGGGCTGGAGCCGCCAAAGCGAGCGTAGTCGGCCAGGGCCGCGGTGTAGTCGTGGCCGTAGCCAAAGAAGTACCAGTCCTGGAGGGGATCAGCGGGGCGAGGCTGGACCCAGCCCGTGTCAGGGTCAAAGCGGACGGCATCGCTATCGTCGTGGAACGCCCAGCCGGAGCGGGAGAGGATGCCAGGGTCGAGGGCGGCCTCGCCGCGGCAGCCATCGAGGGTGCGGCGGGCGCCACGAAGGTTCAGGGGGTCGGGGGCGCCCGGGCGCCAGGAGACGGTGGCGCCCGCGACCTCAAGGTCGATGCGGGTATTCTCGGCGGTGAAGGGTCCGGCGAGGCCCTCGCGGGTAAGGCGCAGGGCGCCCGTATCGATAGCGAGGCTCTGACGGTCGACGGAGAGGTGGAACGGGGGGCGCGGCCCGAGGCGGCGCGGGAAGGCGTAGGTGGGCCGGTCATCATGCGCGGCGCCGGGCGCCCACTCGAGGCGCAGGAGGCGCGGCGCGAGCACAGTGACACGGCACTCGCCGTGGACAGTGACAGCGGCCGGGTCGGGCAGTGGCTCGCCGCGCATGGCAACGCGGGCGAGGAAGTCGTTGAGAGACATAGGCGCTCCATCTCTAGCAACAGTCGCTATCAGGCACTTAGTCGGACGCCAGGGGGGTGCACACAGAGTGTAGCATCTGCGCAGGCATCGAACCAGGGACCAGAGAGGCGCGCCGTGCTATCATAGAGCGTAGCGTCAGCAGCACAACCCTGATTGAGGAGAGGCGAGCATGGACAAGGTGGTCTACGTAGTGAGCGACCTGCACCTCGGGCCGGGCTGGCTACCCAATGGCCAGCTTGACCCACTTGAGGATTTCTCGGCAGACGAAGACTTTGCCCAATTTCTCCACCGCATCGGCACCGGCAAGAGCCCGGTAGAGCTGGTCATCGCGGGCGACTTTCTGGAGTACTGTCAGACCTTGCCGGAGATCGGCCTCGCCTCGCCCGAAGATCAGCTGGGATGCACAGAGGCCGAGTCAATCAGGCGCACGAGGGTCATCCTGGGCAAAGAGCGGCAGATCTCGTCGGGCCACCCCAAGATCTTCGACGCGCTGCGACGATTTATGATGGAGGGCAACTCGGTCACGATCATCGCCGGCAATCACGATATCGACCTGCTGTGGGACGGGGTGTGGGCGCTGGTCTTTGACGCGATCTACCCGCCCGGGTCATGCGGCGACCTGAGGCTTGTCGAGTACAGCTATACGCTCGGGCGCGGCGAGCAAGGCCGGGTCTATATCGAGCACGGGCACGAGCATGATCGGGCCAACAGGTTTGGCGACCAGATGAGCCAGCCGTTTGGCCTTGACCAATATGGGAACCGGCGGCTCAAGCGCTGCTGGGGCACGCTGTTCGTAGACAAGGTCTACAACCGGCTCGAGCGCGAGCGCTGGTTTATCGATAATGTGAAGCCGATTATGCGCGTGGTGCAGCTGGGCATGCGCAACGACTTCCTTTTCACAGCCACAGCTGTGGCGCTGGTCGTGCGCTTCCTGTTAACAAGCGGGCTCCCGCCGCTGCTGGGCGGGGCCGGCGAGCAGGGGGACGAGGTAGTGCCGGAGCCTGACGCCGAGGCGGTGGCGGCGGCGATCGCCGACCCTGCGCTCCAGGCGGCGGTGTTGGCGCAGCTGGCAGACACAGAGGCGCGGGCAGAGTTCGAGCGTGTGCTGCGGGGGGCAACCCCGACAGAGCTGGGCGCGCTGCTGAGCGGCGCCGCGCCGCCCCTGAGCCTCGATGACATCACGGTAGTGCCTGGCGGCGAGGTGGTGCTTGGCGGCGGCGGGGCAGAGGACGCCTACAGAACCGCGGCGCGCGAGTCCCTGGAGTCGGACCCGTCGCTACGGACCGTGATCATGGGCCACACCCACGGCCCGATCGATGGGTATGTGGAGCCGATCGAGCTTTCGGACGGCCGGCAGGGCCTTTACTTCAACAGCGGCACCTGGACGCGACATTTGCGTGACGAGGGGCGGCGCAGCTACAGCTGGAGCGAGATCGCCGACGAGGCGAACTACACCAACC
>JAAXUL010001276.1:890-2443 GCA_013336035.1 Chloroflexales bacterium | reverse complement strand
GACGGCCCTGTTGGCCCGCTCGGCGGGGCCGTAGACCCGCGGCCCGTCGCGGTACGGGAAGAGGGCGTAATAGTAGACGGTCTCGCCGTGAAGCCCCACATCGCTCGCGGCGAGCAGGCCCAGGCCCTCGTCCACGAGGGCGCCGTCGTCGGGCCCCGTGGGGTGGGTGCCGGCGCGGCGCACCACGCGCACCCCGGGGAACAGGGCCGGGTCGGGGTTCGCCCAGCTCAGGTCGATGCGGTTGCCCGCGGGGTGGGGCACGGCCGTGATGGCCTGCAGGCGCATTAGAAGCCTCCTTCGGCGATCACACGCACCCCGGCGTAGGCCGGGTCTGTGGGCAGCACCGGCAGCTCGCTCGGGCTCAGGGTGAGGCGCCCCCCTTCGGCGATCGCGCCCGCCGGCTGGCCCTCGCGCCGGAATTCGCTGATGGTGACGAAGGCGACGCCGGGCAGCGACTCGATGGCTTCGTAGAACTTGCTGAGGAAGATGGTCTGCCCAAAGTCGACGCTGGCGAAGCCGAGCAGGGCCCCCGCGGCAGCGCGGGCCTGCTCGACCACGGCCGCCTGGGCGTAGTAGCTGTTCACGCCCACGACGGCGGTCACGTAGATCGGCACGTAGTCCACGTCAGCGACCTCGATGATCGTCGTGATCGGGCGCTTGTCCTCGAAGTAGGCCAGCAGGTTGGCCGCGAGCACGTCGCTAACCTGGCCGCCGCTCTCGGGGGCCACATACAGGGTAACGGTGTTCCAGCCTGTGGCCTCGGCCCGCACCTTGCCCACGCCGCTGAAGGCGAGGGCCAGGGCCCTGTAGTCGTCGGCGGTGACCGCCCGCTTGAGCGAGCGGAAGATGCCGGGCGCCAAGGCCACGGCGTGCCCGATACTCTCGCGCTCTGCGCCGCCCGTCGCCGGGGCCGGGTTGGTGACCCGCCCGCCGGCCAGGGCCAGCTGGGGCGTGTCGGCGATGGTCTGGATGGTGTGCGCCGCCGTGTTGCCGGCGGCGCCGCCGCCGACCCTGTAGGTCGCCAGGATGCGGCTACCCGTGGGCGGGATGCTCCCGAAGAGCGCCCCGTCGCCGAAGCGGACCGCCGCTCGGTCCTCCTCGTCCACCTCAACGGTGTAGTCCCGTTGGCCCGCCCTGCTGAAGGCCAGGCTTTCCTGGAGGGTCCAGGACTCGATCACGCCGGCCAGCTCGGTGCGCAGCTGCAGGTCGGGGCTCACCTGCTGGGCCAGCCCGTAGGCCCGCAGGATGATCGGGCGGTGGAGCAGAGAAAAGCGCTGGTCGGCGGTCCCGTCTGAGCTGCCGAGCAGCTCGTCGCGCACCAGCCGGCCCTCCTCCACCGGGATGCCGTCGGCGAAGAGCTTGCGCGACGGGTCGGCGGGGTCGGCCGGCAGGGCCGCGCAGTCGATCAGCAGGGGCGTCTCGCGGTTATACTCGAAGCGCACGCTGGGCCGGCCGGGCAGGCTGCGGGTGGCGAAGGCGGCGCCGCGGGTGATCGTCAGGACCCCGCCGGCCGTGGCGGGGAAGCTGACGGTGAGGCGAGCGGCGGCGGGCGC
>JAAXUL010001276.1:0-880 GCA_013336035.1 Chloroflexales bacterium | reverse complement strand
TCACGCTCCGGCGGGTCTGGGCCGTGCCCAGGAGGGCCTCGTTGGCCACCCGGTCCTGGTAGTAGCTCAGGATGTCGCCCATGTGGGCGAAGAGCTGCAGCAGCACATTGCCGAAGTCGGCCTCCGAGGCGTACTCCGTCCACTCGGGCAGCTTCTCAGGGATGAGGCGGCGCATTGCCAGGAGCAGACTGTCGTAGTCGCGGGCCATGTAGTCGATCACCGGCCTGCCGCCGGGGGGAGTAGACTCGCTCATGGTCGCACCTCGGCTAACGTACGGGCGTGAGGGCGGCGGGGCCGCCTCAGCGGAAGCGGATCCGGACCACCTGGCGGGTGAAGTCGGCCCGCCGCGTGTAGGCCACCTCGACGTTGAGCAGGGGCCCGTCGGCGCGCACATCGACGGCGTCGACGATCAGGTCGTCGCGCAGCCAGCGGGTCAGGGCCTGGCCGATGGTGAACTCGACTGCCGCGGCCAGGACGCCGTCGTCGGGCTCGAAGACCAGGTTGAACAGGCCGCAGCCGAAGTCGGGCTGATTGACCCGCTCGCCCGGCGCGGTGAAAAGGACCTGGATCACCTTCGCCCTGATCGCGGCGTCGCCGCCAGTGGCGCTGATCGCGCCGCCCGGCCCGACGGCCAGGGGGAAGCTGAAGGTCGCCAGCTGGACGTCGATCAGCGTCATCTGACCCTCCCGAGCCCGTCGTTGTTCTGGGTGAAGACCACGTTGGTCGCCGTGCCGCTCAGGTTCACCCCGTGGACGTGCGCCGCGGGGTTGGCGGGGCCGGTGTTGCCGGCAACGCCGATTGTCACGCGGCCGCTCGTGGTGACGCCGACAACCTCAAGGTTACTGAGGAGGTGGCCAACCACGCCGCTGGCCACGGCGAA
>JAAXUL010001275.1 GCA_013336035.1 Chloroflexales bacterium | reverse complement strand
GCACCGGCTGGGAGCACCACTATCACGCGATAGCTCAGCCAGGCAGAGCGGCGGCCTCATAACCCGCAGGTCGAGGGTGCGACCCCCTCTCGCGTGACCACGTACCGCGCAGGTGTTGGCAGCGGCACACAGAGCTCGTACCTCTGAGGGCGCAGGGCAGAACTGCGGCGCGGTGCCAGGGGGGCGTTCGTCTAGCGGCCAAGGACAGCTCGTTTTCACCGAGCGGATCGCCGGTTCGAATCCGGCACGCCCTACCAATGCGGCAGTAGTTCAGCGCAGAGAACGGCGGTTTTCGACACCGCAGGGCGCTGGTTGAAATCCAGCCTGCCGCGCCACCCGACCCCGTAGCTCAGCAAGCAGAGCGCCGGCCCGACATGCCGGAGGCCGCTGGTGCAGATCCAGCCGGGGCCACCACGATCGAGCTGTGGCGAAACAGCAGACGCGCCAGGTTGAGAGCCTGATCCTCCCCAGGGAGGGTGCCGGTGCGAATCCGGCCAGCTCGACCACACAACGCCGTCGTCGCACAATCGGCAGTGCAGCCGCCTTTTAAGCGGACATGGCTGGAGGTTCGACTCCTCCCGGCGGCACCAGTGGCCGGTAGCTCAGCGGTGAGAGCGGGGCGCTTATAACGCCCAGGTCGCGGGTTCGAGCCCCGCCCGGCCGACCAGGTTCATCCATCCCGGTGTAGCTCAACCGGCAGAGCAACTGACTCTTCATCAGGAGGCTGGGGGATCGTTGCCCTCCACCGGGACCACTCTGGGGCGACTGGGCAGCAGGGAGCCCACCGGTCTGTAAAACCGTCGCCGTCGGCTGTGAGCGTGCAAGTCGCTCTCGCCCCACCACGTGATGCTCGGTAGCTCAACTGGTAGAGCGCCCGGCTGTTAACCGGGACGTTGCAGGATCGTACCCTGCCCGAGCAGCCATCACGAGCCGTCGTTCAGCAGCAGGATGCGTGTCTGATACACACGGGACCTGGGTGCAATTCCCAGCGGCTCGACCATCGCCGCGTAGCTCAGTCAGGTAGAGCGCCTCGTTCACACCGAGGAGGCCGCTGGTGCGAATCCAGCCGCGGTGACCATTGGGGGCCTCGGCCCCCGCCCTGATCCGCTGTAGCTCAGCCAGCCAGAGCGCCGCGTTGGTAGCGCGGAGGTTGCGGGGGCAGATCCCGCCAGCGGACCCATGTGCCTGTGGCGTAGGCAGTCTGCGCGTCTGGCTGAAAACCAGAAGGTCTCGGTGCAACTTGGTGTTGAATTTAGCGCGCTAAAGGTACATGTAAGCGCGTCTGGCTGAAAACCAGAAGGTCTCGGTGCAACCCCGAGCGGGCACGCCACACGCCGCCGTAGCTCAGACGCAAGAGCGGGCCGTTTCTACCGGCCAGGGCGCTGGTTGGAACCCAGCCGGCGGCGCCAGATGGAGGATCGTCTAAGGGGAGGACGTGCGCCTTTGAAGCGCGTGGTGCTGGTTCGAGTCCAGCTCCTCCAGCCAGTCGTGGTGTCGGAAGCCGAGAAGCGAGGCGCCTGCCTGTGACGCAGGAAGCAGCGGGGGCAGTACTCGCGCGACACCCCACAGGGAAAGCTGAAAGCTGAAAGATGAAATCTGAAAAGATTCACTGCCCGGCTTTCAGCTTTCAGCTTTCCGATTTCAGCTTTCCCTTGTTCCCTGAGCCGGATAGCGAGGCACTCGTCTGCAACACGAGCGGAGCGGGGGCAGTACCCGCAGGGGACTCCACCAGGGTGTAGCGCAGCCAGCAGCGCGCCTCGTTTGGGACGAGGAGGTCGTCGGTGCGAAGCCGACCACCCTGACTAGTCCGGGGATGTGGCCGAGGAGGAAGGCGCCCGTTTGCTAAACGGAGGCCGTGCGGCAACGCATGCGCAGGTGCGATCCCTGCCGTCCCCGCCAGTCCATGCGAGCGCGCCGAGGCAAGTGCCTCAACTGGCTTCGAACCCCAGGGTCACGGCCTCGCCGTGAGCGGCGCACTACCGCCGCGCTCGTCCATCCGTCCCCTACGGGCAGGTCGCGCCTGGTGGCGCAGCGCGTCTTGAACACGCAGCGGCCAGGTTGGCCGGCGGTTCGATTCCGCACCTGCCCTCTCACAGCGAGCACGCCACCGCAGGTGCGGTGACCGGCCTGGAAGACCGGGGCCACGGCAACGTGGATGGTTCAACTCCATCGTGCTCGGCCACGATCAGCGGAGGCTGTGATGCAGGTACTCGTCCTCAACACCACCTACGAGCCGCTGGCCGTAGTCACGCTCCCACGGGCCATGCGGCTGCTCACCACCCACAAGGCCGAGGTCGTCGAGACCGCCGCCAGCGTGCTGCGCTCGGCCCGCGCCCAGATCGCCACGCCGCTGGTCGTCCGGCTGCGCCGCTACGCGCCCACCCGCCGCCTGCGGCGGCCCCAGGTCAGCCGCAGCCTGGTGCTGCTGCGCGACGGCGAGACCTGCCAGTACTGCGGCTGCCAGCCGGGCCGGGGCGCGCTGACCCTCGAC
>JAAXUL010000038.1 GCA_013336035.1 Chloroflexales bacterium | reverse complement strand
GGTGCGGGCGGTGCGCGGCAGCTTCACCGCTGTCGTCGGCTTCCCGCTTGTGGCGGCCCACCACCTGCTGACGACCGCGGGCATCACGGGGCTGTCTGACCCGAGCACCGCCTACCAGCGCTGGCTGCAGAGCCAGGGAAAGGAGCCCCTGCCATGGCCTCCCACGCTTCCATAAGGCTGCTGATAGTAGATGATCACCCGCTGTTCCGGCAGGGGGTGCGCTGGGCCCTGGCGGGCGAGGACGATATCAGCATCGTCGGCGAGGCCGCGAGCGGCGAGGCCGCTATGGAGTGGCTCTCGATGACCGTGTCGGCCCAGGAGCCGAACGTAATGCTGGTTGACCTCAACCTGCCCGGGATGAACGGGCTCGATGTGACGCGGCAGGTGCGGCGCCAGTACCCGAGCCTGGGCGTCGTGATGCTGAGCATGCACGAGAGCGACGAGCAGGCCTTCAACGCGCTGCGGGCTGGCGCGGCGGCCTACCGCTCGAAGGATGTCAAGCCCCAGGCTCTGGTCGAGATCCTGCGGCGGGTGGCCCGCGGCGAGTATGTGATCAATGATGTGGTGCTCGAGGAGCCCCGCGTGGCCAGCCGGGTGCTCACGCAGTTCCGCACGCTGCCCCAGGCCACGCCCACCGCGCCCGAGGCGGTGGACTTCCCTATCTTTACGCCGCTCAGCGACCGCGAGATCGAGGTGCTGGAGCGGATCGCCTCGGGCGGGAGCAATAAAGAGATCGCCGACTCGCTCGGCATTAGCACCCAGACGGTGAAGAATCATATCTCGTCGATCCTACGCAAGCTGTCGCTGAACGACCGCACTCAGGCGGTGCTGTTCGCCCTGCGGCGCGGCTGGATCGAGACCCCTAACGAGATCCGCCAGGGGGCGGGCGAGCCCGAGGATTGAGGTAAAATCGGGGGAACCAGGTTCCATAAGCGCCCCCGCTTCTCACGCGGCGCCAGCCTACTGCGCGCGCCTGGACATGGCCCTGACGAAGTGCCTCCCGTACTGCACAAATGAGAGGCCGAAAGGCACCATGGCCAGGTAGAGGGCGGGTTTGCCTGTGCGCGGGCCGTCGGCGATGAACAGCAGGGCCGCGGCCGTGAGCAGGGCCGTGGTCAGCTTGCCGGCGCTCGCGGCGGGCGTGATCTGGTCGCGGCGGGCGAGGACGACGACGGCGGCGGCCAGGATGCCGATGTCGCGGAAGAGGATCAGGCCCGTGGCCCACCAGGGGAAGCCGCGGGTCTGCGAGAGGATGATGGCGGAGCCGTCGATCAGGAGCTTGTCGGCGATCGGGTCGAGGAGCTTGCCGAGCCGCGAGACCTCGCCGCGCGCGCGGGCGATCGGGCCGTCGATGGCGTCGGTGAACATGACGAGGGCCAGGCAGACGAGGGCGGCGCGACGCCGCTCGGGGCGGCGCAGCTGGGCCAGGGTCAGCGGCACCAGCAGCAGGCGGCTCATGGTGAGCAGATTCGACGGGTAGAGCAGCTCGCGCGGCTCGACCAGATCGCGCAGGCGCATAGACGCCTCCATCGAGGCGCCGGGAGGCTCCCGGCGCCTCACCACGTTACATCATCGGCGCGGGCGGTGGGGGGTAGCCCGCGCCAAAGCCCGCTGGCCGGCTCAGCTGCATAAGCTTCTGGCCGAGCAGGTGGCCGAAGACAGCCTGGCTGTAGGGCAGAGTGAAGATAAAGCCGATAATGATCACGCTGCCCAGGCTGCCGACAACGCTACAGAGCAGGTAGAGCAGGAAGAGCACGAGCCAGCCGCTCAGGTCGCCGCGCACCATGCCGATCACCTCGCCGACCTGGAAGGCGGAGCTGAGGCTGCCGGTCTGCAGGTAGCGGGCTGTCGCGGCGAGGATGACGGGCTGGATCAGCAGCGCCAGCAGCATCAGCAGAGGCACGAGGCAGAGGATGACGCTGCCAAAGAGCGCGCCAGCGGTGTCGCTGTCGCCAGAAGACCCGCCGAGGAGGGCGCCGATGCAGGCGAAGGCGACGCCGATTAGGGCCAGGGGCAGGGCGTAGACCAGGCTGATCACGAAGCCGGCGAAGCCGAGGCTTAGCTTCTCGCCGAAGTTATTCCACTTGGGCAGGGGGCGCGGGCTGCCCATCGCGACGCTCCTGGCCGTCTCCATCATGTAGCCGATCAGCAGGAGGGCGCCGAGGATAGGGACCAGTAGAAGCAGGCCGCAGATGAGGATGCTGGAGGCCCACTGCTCGTCATCGAACACGAACGAGAACGCTTTTCCGATGTCCATCGCGCTTCTCCTTACGGTAGCGAGGGTATGCCGCAGCGAACCGGGCACCTGGCGTCAGGATCTACGATGGTGGGCGCGGAAAGATTGCGGCGCTTCTACATGCCAAGCTCGCGCCGCTGCACCTCCTTCTCGGCGGCGACATAGAGCTGTACGACGACGAGGTGTGCGTAGACGAGGGCCGCTATGGTGACCCAGAGGCCGGCGGCGATCACGGCGGCCTGCCCGGGGAAGGTGCGGCGGGCCAGGGCCAGGGTGCCGGCGGCGAGGGCGGCGGCGGGAAGGTAGGCCGGTAGCGACGATAGGCGGGCGCGCAGGAAGGGCGCGCGCCCGTGGGGGCCGGTCGTCCAGCGCAGGACCTCGCCGCTGAGCCCATCCTCGATGCGGCCCTCGTGGGCGAAGCGCAGGCGGCCGGCGGGGGCCGCGCCGGCCAGGAACATCACGAGCACCACACCGGCGGCGACGGCGGCCCACGCGAGGGCGGCGCCGAGGCTGGGCTGCCCGCCGGCGCCGGAGAGGGCGAGGGCGATGCTGGCGCAGAATGTGAGCATGCCGCCGACGATGATGGGCAGCCCGAAGAAGGCGAAGTCGATCAGCAGGGCGAAGAAGCCCGTGAGATAGCGGGTCGTGGGGTCGCTCCACGGGGGGAGGGGCGTCGGGTAGCCGCGACGGCTGTTGTCGAGGCTCTCCATCACGAAGCCCGCGGCGAGGGGCAGGCCAATGCCGGTGGTGGCCACAAGGCCGTAGCCGGCACAGAGGAGCCACCACCGCCTATCGCGGTGGACCGTGCCCGTGGCGTCGCGCAGGCTGATGGCGCCGGAACGCCCGCCCGAGTGCCTCACTCGGCCTCTCCGAGCAGGTAGCGCCGGGCAAGGTCGAGGGCCAGGGTGCCGACGAACTCCCATCCCTCGGGCTGGTGCAGGTCGTAGCGGCGGGTGACCTGACGGCTGCCCTCGGGTGTGACCAGGGCGACGCTGACGGCGGTGAAGCCGCTCGCGTCGGGCGAGCTGGCGGCCTGGGCGCCGAGCCCCAGGTCGGCGCGCCAGCGGTCGCCGGCGCTGATGGCGCCCGCGTGGGCGAGCGATGCGGAGGCGTGCTCGTCGGTGGGCCGGTCGAGGGGGTGGATCATCACGCCGCGCAGGCGCTCGGTGCCGCCGGGGGCCGACGCGAGGGCCCGGAAGATCGGGGCGACGCCGGTGCCCTCGTAGAGGGCGATGGTGAGCTCGCGCTCGGTGAGGAGGCGGGCGACGCTCTCGGCGAGGGGCTCATCGCCGACGATATTGCGGCCCAGGCGCTCGCGGATGGTGGCCTCGGCCGCGGCGACGAGGGCCTCGGCCTCGGCCTGTGAGGCGGCCCTGGCGCCGATGCGCAGCTCGTAGCGGGCCTGCTTGGCCGAGATGCCGACGGTGGGGTTCGACTGCTGCATCAGGTCGGCGATCATCTCGCCGATGACGCTCTCGCCCAGGCCGGTGGCGTGGATGGTCTTGATCAGGATCACATCGCTGACGCCACGCTCGTCGCGCAGATAGGGCAGGACGGCCGTCTCGAAGAGGAAGCGCATCTCGTAAGGGACGCCGGGGAGCACGATGACGGTGCCGGCCTGGTCCTCGACGATAAAGGCGGGCGCGGTGCCACGAGGATTCTCGACCGCGCGGGCGCCGGCGGGGATGAAGGCCTGGCGGCGGTTGCTCTCGCTCATGGGGCGGCGGAAGGCCGCGAAGCGGGCCGCGATCTGCTCGAGCAGCTCGGGGCGGAACTCGAGGGGGCGGCCGAGGGCGAGGGCCACGGCCTCGCGGGTGACATCGTCGAGGGTCGGGCCGAGGCCGCCGGTGCAGATCACCAGGTCGGCGCGGGCGAGGGCCTCGTGGATCGTGGCGGCGATGCGCTCGACATTGTCGCCGACGACACTCTTGCGGAAGAGGTTAACGCCGGCGGCGGCCATCTGGCGAGCCAGGTAGGCGCTGTTGGTGTCGATGGTCGAGCCGAGCAGCAGCTCGGAGCCGATGGCGATGATCTCTGCGTCCATGAGGCTGGGTGCCCCCAGGGTAGTTTCCCGTCTGAGCTGCGCTGACGGGCTAAGAAAAGTCTCTTTCGGGAAGGGCCCCTCCCCGAGCCCCTCACGCCCTTGCTGAAGCCCACCCTAGAAGAGCGGGTCCTCGCGGGGGCGCGTGGGCGGCTTCTCGGTGATGCGCTGGCGGTATTTGGTCCACAGATCCTGCTCCTGGCTGGCTGCGGCGCGGCGGCCGGCCTCGATGGCGGCCTTGATGCGCTCGCCCAACGAGGCGCCGGTGTCCTCGGCGCGGGCGACGAGGCCAAGGCGGACCTCCTCGCTGGTGCGCTGGTTGATCATATAGATCGCGGCGGCGCCAAGGGCAGAGCCGATCAGGAAGCCCACGGCGAAGCGGCCAGAGGACTGCCGGACGCGGCGCTGGTTCTCGCCACGAAGGGCCTTGATGATCTGGAGGGCGGCCTGCCGCTCGGTGGCCAGGGCGTCAAGGGTGCTTGTGCGCTCGGCCCGGATCGCCTCGCTGAACTGCAGGGCGGCCTCGGCGAGGGCGTCGGTCTCCACGGTCATAGTTTCCTCGTCACCGAGCGAGGGGGCGGGAGGCGCCTGGCGCACCCCGCTGACCCTCGGCTCACCCTAGCGCGACCTACGCGCGCGACTTCACTTCCTGGACGGCACGCTCGATAAAGCTGTCAACGGGGATGGCGCCAAGGTCTTCGCCGGAGCGCAGGCGGACGGCGACGGCCCCCGCCTCTTGCTCTTTGTTGCCGATTATAAGCATATAGGGGATCTTCTGCAACTGTGCGCGGCGGATCTTGCCCTGCATGCGGTCGCGGCTGTCGTCGATCTCGACCCGCAGGCCGACGGCGGCCAGGCGATCGCGCAGCGCCTGGGCGTACTCCATCTGCTTGTCGGTGATCGGGATGAGCATGGCCTGGACGGGCGCCAGCCAGAGCGGGAAGGCGCCGGCGAAGTGCTCGATCAGCACGCCCAGGAAGCGCTCGGTCGTGCCCGTGACGGCGCGGTGGAGGACCACCGGCGTGTGGGGCTGGTTGTCCTCGCCGACATACTCGAGGCCGAGGCGCCGGGGCTGGATGAAGTCGACCTGGATCGTGCTGAGCTGCCACTCGCGCCCGAGCACATCGCGGGCGATGAAGTCGGCCTTGGGGCCGTAGATCGCGGCCTCGCCGGGGGCCTCGCGGTACTGCACGCCATAGTGGTCAAGGGCCGTGCGCAGCGCGTTCTCGGCCAGGTCCCAGGCCTCGTCGTCGGCGATGTACTTGCCGCTCGTGCCGCGCAGCGACAGGTCGACCCGGTAGTCGCTGAACTTGTAGGTCTCGAGCACCTCGCGGATGAGATTGAAGGCCAGGCCAAACTCCTGCTCGATCTGGTCGGGCCGGCAGAAGATGTGGCAGTCGTCCTGCGTGAGCGCGCGCACGCGCGTGAGGCCGTGGAGGGCGCCGCTGTCCTCGTAGCGGTAGAGCGTGGCAAACTCGGCGAAGCGCAGGGGCAGGTCGCGGTACGAGTGGACGCCCATCTCTTTGTAGAGCGTCATGTGGCTGGGGCAGTTCATGGGCTTGAGGCGGAAGACCAGGTCTTCGCTCTCGACCATAGGCGGGAACATGCTCTCGCGGTAGGCGTCGTAGTGGCCCGACTTCTTGTAGAGGCTCTCCTTGACGACGTTGCCCGTCCAGACGTGCTGGTAGCCGTAGCGCGTCTGGACCTCGCGGACGTAGCTCTCCATCTGGTGGCGGAGCATCTCGCCCTTGGGCGTGAAGAGGGGCAGGCCGGGCCCGACGTCGTCGGAGAAGTAGAAGAGGCCAAGCTCTTTGCCCAGGCGGCGGTGGTCGCGCCGACGGGCCTCCTCGAGCTGGAAGAGGTGCTGGTCGAGCTCGGCCTTGCTGTTCCAGCCCGTGCCATAGATGCGCTGGAGCTGGGGGTTCTTCTCGTCGCCGCGCCAGTAGGCCCCGGCGATGCTCATGAGCTTGAAGCCGTCGGGGGGGATCTGGCCCGTGTGCTCGAGGTGCGGGCCGCGGCAGAGGTCCTCGAACGTGTCCTGCCGGTACGTCGAGATGATCGTATCGCCCTTCGCCGTCTCGCCGTACTCGTCGAGGCCCTTCGCCAGGCCGTCGATCAGCTCGAGCTTGTAGGGCTGGTCCCTAAACAGCACACGGGCCTCGTCGGCGCTGACCTCGCGGAAGATGAAGGGGTAGTTGCCGGCGAGGATGGCGCGCATGCCCCGCTCGATCTCGCTGAGGTCGTCGGGCGTGAGCGGGCGGGGCAGGTCGAAGTCGTAGTAGAAGCCATTCTCGATCGGCGGGCCGATCGCGACCTTGCCCGCGGGGAAGATCGCGAGCACCGCCTGGGCCATGACGTGGGCCAGCGAGTGGCGGAGCCGATAGTAGGGGTCGCTCTGTGGGTCGACGGGCATAGGTGTACTCCTTCGCGATCAGCTCGTCACGAGCACTAGCTGTCCTTCTTCAATCCGAATGTCGTCAATATGGCGGCCCTGGGCGGCCAGCTCGGCGTTGAGGCGGTCGGCGAGGGCGCGGGCGAGCGCCTCGCCCGAGATGACCAGCGAGAGCGGGCCATCGATGCGGGCGCCAGTGACGGCCAGGCGGCCGTCCTGGGCGGCCAGGGCGACCGAGGCGGTGCTGCTGAGGCCGTAGGCGCCGATCTGGGCCACGGCGCTGCCGGCGGTGAAGTGGATGCTGGCCTGGTCGAGGGGGCGGATGGCCTCGGGCCGGGCGGCGAGGAGGGCGTTGAGGTCGCCCTCGCTGATCACGACCTCGCCGCCGGGCAGGGCGGCCACGGCGCTGGGCAGAATGGCCGCGGCCTGGTCGACGGCCTGGTCGGCGCCCGAGCTGGCCCCGGCGGCGGGGGGCGGCGCGCCTGTCGGCATGAGCGTGGGCAAGGGGTTAGAGGGGCCCGCGAGCTGGTCGGCGACGGCGCGGCTGATCAGTGGCCTGATGGCGAAGGCGTAGACCAGGACGAGCAGGGCGGCGACGAAGAGCAGGGCGGCCAGGCCGCGGAGGCAGCCCGCGCCCTCGCGGCGCGCTGGCCGGCGTGAGACCGGGGGAGGGCGTCTGTAGGCGTTGTGTCCCATAGTGCTCCAAAAAGAAAAACCCTCGCCCATAATGGGACGAAGGGTCGCTTCGTGGTTCCACCCACCTTTGCAAGGATGAAGGATGATGGATGAAGGATGAAGCGTATTGCTCACGCCTCTGCCTTCAGCCCGTGCTCCTGCACCTCACCTCAGTGGCGCTGTAACGGGCGCTGGCCGTGCCCCCATACTTGCGTCGCTTTGGGGGGGCAAGCTCGGAGGTGGTGTTCGCCTGGTCGCGCCGGGGTCCGCTCTCAGTCGGCGGCGGGCCCTCCCTGTTGGCGCGGTGGCAAGGCTACTCGTCCTCGTCATCGCTGCGTGGGCAGATTGTAGTGTGCCACCCCGATCTTACACGCTCGCCCGTCGCGCGTCAAGTCGGATATAAGGAGGATAGCCAGGTCAAAGTCCGTTGTGGCGCCAGGCCCTCACCCCCTGAGCTATTCTCCCGCCGAGCAGGCTCGGGCAGCTCGCGCTATGCTTCAGACAGCCCGTGATTCACTTCAGACAGCCCGTGATTCACTTCAGACAGCCCGTGATTCACTTCAGACAGCCCGTGATTCACTTCAGACAGCCCGTGATTCACTTCGTACAGCCCGTGATTCACTTCAGACAGCCCGTGATTCACTACTACCGCTTCAGACGAGGGTCAAGGGCGTCGCGCAGGCCATCGCCGAGCAGGTTGAAGCCAAGGACGGTGATCATGATCGCGAGGCCGGGGAAGAAGACCAGATGCGGCGCAGTGAAGACCTGATTGCGCTCGGCCGAGAGCATCGAGCCCCACTCGGGGGTGGGGGGCTGGGCGCCAAGGCCGAGGAAGGAGAGGGCGGCGACCTCGAGGATGGCGGTGCCAATGCCGAGGGTGGCCTGCACGATCAGGGGCGAGACGGCGTTGGGCATGATGTGCCCAAAGAGAATGTTGTGCGGGGCCACGCCGATGGTGCGGGCCGCCAGCACGTAATCCTCCTCGCGCGCGGTGAGCACGCTGGCGCGGATGACGCGGGCGTAGGCCGGCACGCTGACGATGGCGATGCCGAGCATGGCGTTCATGAGCCCGGGGCCCAGGATGCTGACGATAGCGATCGCCAGCAACAGGAAAGGAAAGGCCAGGAGCACGTCGAGCAGGCGCATAATCACATTCTCGAGCCAGCCGCCGACGTAGCCGGCCACGGCGCCAAGGGATGTGCCGATGACCAGGGAGATAGCGACGGTCACAAAGCCGATCAGCAGCGAGAGGCGGGCGCCATAGATGATGCGGCTGAAGAGGTCGCGGAAGTTGCCGTCCACGCCCATAATATGCTGGGGCTGGTCGGCGGGGCAGCCGAAGAGGTGGATGCAGGGCCCCGAGCGCTTCTTGATGCCCTCTTCCTTGCCGAGCAGGACCTCGGTGGGGTTATAGGGGGCGATGAGCGGGGCGAAGATAGCGGTGAAGGCCAGGATGCCGATCACGATCAGGCCAATGATCGCCGAGCGCTGGCGAAGGAACTGGCGCCAGGCGCGCCGCCACGGGCCCTCGGCATAGGGCACCTTGGAGGTGATGATGATAGGCTCGGCGGTGGTGGTCATATACAGAGGGCCTGTCTAGTAGCGGATACGTGGGTCGAGCCAGCCGTACGAGAGGTCGACCATGAGGTTCACGATCACATAGCCGATGGCGATGGCGAGGGTGAAGCCCTGGATGATCGGGTAGTCGCGGGTGGTGATCGCGTCGTAGAGGATGCGGCCGACGCCCGCGAAGTTGAAGATCGTCTCGGTGAGCACGGCGCCGCCGAAGATCGTGCCGAGCTGCAGGCCGACGATGGTGACCACGGGCAGCAGGGCGTTCCGAAAGGCGTGGCGCATCGTGACGGCGATGTCGGAGAGGCCTTTGGCGCGGGCGGTGCGCACATAGTCGCGGCCCAGCACCTCGAGCATAGCCGAGCGGGTCATGCGGGCGATGATCGCCATTGGGATCGTGCCGAGGGCCACGGCGGGCAGGATCAGGTGGCGCAGCGCGTCGCCGAAGACCTCCCACTGGAAGGTGATCAGGCTATTGAAGAGGTAGAGGTTGCCGAAGAACTGGAGTATCTGGCCGAACCCAGACTTCAGGTTGACCTCCCACCCCCAGACCAGGTAGAAGGGCACGCTGTTGACGCCCGAGGAGAGGCGGCCCGAGGGTGGCAGCTGGAAGGGCGTGCCTTTGAGCACCAGGGCAAAGACGTAGGCGAGCATCAGGCCGAGCCAGAAGACCGGCATCGAGACGCCGATATTCGAGCCGACCATGGTCGCCACATCGATGGCCGAGTTGCGCCTGAGCGCGGCGATGATACCCATGGGGATGCCGACGGCCATGGCCACAAGCAGCGCAGAGACGCCAAGCTCGACGGTAACCGGCAGGCGCTCGGCGATCAGCTGGGTGACGGGCCTGGCAAGCCGGATCGAGGTGCCGAAGTCGCCCCGCAGGATATCGCCGAGGTAGACCCCAAACTGCACGATGATCGGCTTATCGAGGCCCTTGGCGGCCATAAAGGCATCGCAGACCTGCTTGGTGGCCTTCTCGCCGAGCTGGGCCGTGCAGGGGTCGCCTGGGATGAGCCGGACCAGAAAGAAGGTGACGGCGATCACGCCGAAGAGCACGGGGAGGGCGACGATGATGCGGTTGATCGTGTAGCGAAGCATAACGATTGCAGACCGCAGATTGCAGGTGGCCGGGCCACCTGCAATCTGCAATAGACGATCCTACTCGGTCGGGGGCGCGTTCAGGTAGCCGCCCCAGAGGGCCGAGAAGTAGGTGAACTGGCCGGTGCGACCCTTATGGAGCGGGTTGGCCGCGTCCCACTGGACCGCCCAGGATGTCACCACATCGTTGGCGTCGAAGTCAGAGCCGTCGTGGAACTTGACGCCCGCGCGGAGCTTGCAGGTCCACTCGGTGAGGTCGGCGTTGGGGTCGCAGCTCTCGGCGAGGGCGGGCTGCACGGCCGTGCCGCCGATCTCGTACGAGAGCAGGGCCTCGGTGATCTGCTCGCAGACGCGCAGCGACTCGCCGTCGGTCTCGTCGGCGCAGTAGAGGCCGGCGGGCTCACCGTTCTGCAGCCAGGTGAAGGTGTCGCGGCCGCCCGGGTTCATAACGGCGAAGTACTCATTGCTGAGCGGGCTGGAGTGGGCGCCCTCGACGTCGGCCTTGTAGGCCGTGCCCGAGGCGCCGTGGGCGATCGGGACCATGGGGACGTGCTGCGCGATCAGGTTGTTGGCCTCGACGTAGAAGGGCTCGCGCTTGGCGTCGGTCGGCTGGGAGGCGCCCTGCTGAAGGGCGGCGGTGATGTCGTCGAACTTGGCGCCGAACTGCTTGGAGGCGCCGGCCCCGAAGTGGTAGTCGAGGAAGTTGGTCATGTCGGGGTAGTCAGCGCCCCAGCCGAGCAGGTAGAGGCCCTTGAGGTCGCCGGCGGCAGCCCTATCGAGGTAGGTGCCCGACTCGGCAACCTGGATCGTGGCGGTGATGCCGATCTCAGCGAGCTGGGCCTGCATATCCTCGGCCACGCGGCCGGGCTCGGGGAGGTAGCCGCGGACCACATCGCGGTACTCAAGGGTTGTCTCGAAGCCATTGGGGAAGCCGGCCTCGGCCAGAAGGGCCTTGGCCGCCTCGGGGTCGTAGTCGGGCCAGGCATCGCCGGTGCAGCCGTTGGGGATGGCGCAGGGCGTGAAGTGGGTCGCCACCTCGGAGCCGGCCGGGTAGAAGTTATCGACGATGCGCTGTCGGTCGATGCCGATCGCCAGGGCCTGGCGCACCTTCTCGTTATCGAAGGGCGCGAAGGCATTGTTCATGCCCAGGTAGAAGACGTTCAGGCCGGGGCGCGGCTTGATCTGCAGGGTCGGGTCGGCAGAGATAACCTCGAAGGCGTCAGGGGCGGGGTTGTCAATGCCATCCACATTGCCCGACTGCAGCTCGAGCAGCCGCTGGGCGGCCTCGGCGCTCCAGCGGATCACGACGGTCTCGGCCTTGGCCGGCTCGCCCCAGAAGCCGTCGAAGCGCTTGAGCGTAATGTTGTCGCCGGGGGTCCAGCTCTCGATCATATAGGGGCCGGTGCCGATCGGCTTCGTGAGCAGATCGCCGGCGCCGCCGGTCGACTCAAGGTACTCGCTGGGCTGGATGGAGAACGGGGTGAAGGCGGCCTTGGCGCGGAAGGCGGGGTCGGACGCGCAGAGCGTGAACTTGACCGTGGTCGGGTCAACGGCCGAGATCTCTTTGATCAGGCCCTTGTAGTCGCCGCCGCACTCTTTGGCGGCGACGGTCAGCAGGTCGCCCTCGGTGTAGACGGCCTGGGTGTTGACCAGCGGGGCGGCGGTAGCCGTGGCGGCCTCGGCGGTGACGGCCTCGGTGGCGGCAGGCTCAGCCGTGGCGGCCTCGGTGGCCGAGGCCTCGGTGGCAGCGGCGGTGGGGGCAACCGCCGAGGTGGGATTCTGTGCGGTGGGGGCGCCGCCACAGGCGGCGAGCACCGGGACCAGCAAGGCCAGCAGCAGGGCGCCCGCTAGCGGGCGCAGAGGACGACTGTCAGGGACACGCATAGAGTTTTCACCTTAAGCTAGGATATCTACAGGCGGATCCAGAGGCGGCCAGAGTCAGAGGGACAACCACCTCCCTTCGGCGCTGGGGCGGGGGGCAGGTAGAGGTTACAGCGCCGCGGCCAGGGGCGCGGCGAGCCGTGAGTGGTGCTTGTAAAGCAAGCCCTGGGAAACAGATTGCCAGGGGTTGGGCAGAGGTTTGGCTTGCGCGATAGCTCAGAATAAACGAGATTATAACAGCATAGTTAAGATACCGTCAACGGGCCATGGCCCTATCCTGGCGGGCTGGGCCTATCAGACGTATTCCATTACAGTCTTAACAAGCTTGGGGTGTAGCTACTGGCCAGCCTCGATGATCGCGAAGAGGAGCCCGGCCTCGCAGGCCAGATCGCCGCCGACGGTGGCCCGGCCGGTGCCCTTGCCGACGCCGCGGCGCATCTTATCGAGGCTCACCTCGAGGCGCAGCACATCGCCGGGGCGCACGACACGCTTGAAACGGCAGCCGTCGATGCCGGCGAAGAGGACGAGCTTGCCCCGATACTCCGGCAGGCTGAGCGCGGCGACCGCGCCGGCCTGGGCCATGGCCTCGACGATGAGCACGCCTGGGAATACGGGGTTGCCGGGGAAGTGGCCGGTGAACTGCGGCTCGTTGGCCGACACCAGCTTCTCGCCCACGGCGCGCACGCCCGGCTCGAGCTCGAGGATGCGGTCGATCAGGAGGAAGGGGTAGCGGTGGGGGATGATCGCCATGATCTCTTGAGTGCTGAGCATAAGCGCTCCTGGCTGCTGGGTGCCGGTGACAAACGCGTGCGGCGGCCGCTAATTCTGGCGCGTACTATAGCACAGTCTCGGGCCGGCGCCTGATTGACCCGCGGCGGGCTGTATGCTACAGTCGGCCAGATTCGACCACGCCCAAGGAGCACCAATGCGACTCGCGAACCTTATTGGCCGGACGCTGCGGGAGGCGCCGGCCGAGGCTGATCAGGTGGGCCACCAGCTGGCAGTGCGGGCCGGGCTGGCCCGCGCGATGGCCCCCGGCAGCTTCGCTATGCTGCCCCTGGGCCTAGCCGCCGCCCGCCGCATCGAGGCCATCATGCACGAAGAGCTGGCCCGCATCGGCGCCCAGGAGCTACGGACGCCCATCGTGCAGCCCGCGTCGCTCTGGGAGCAGACCGGCCGCTACGCGGAGTACGGCCCCCAGATGCTCAAGCTGACCGACCGCGCGGAGCGGCCGCTGGTGGTCGCCCCGACCCACGAGGAGGCCATCGCCGATCTGGCCCGCCGCGAGATTGGCTCGTACCGCCAGCTGCCGGCGCTGGTCTACCAGATCCACACCAAGTACCGCGACGAGATCCGCACCAAGGGCGGCCTGATGCGCATGCGCGAGTTCACCATGCTCGACGCCTACTCGCTCGACGCCGGCCACGCCGGGCTCGATGGCGCCTATGGCCGCGTCGCCGGGGCCTTCGAGCGCATCTTCACCCGCTGTGCGGTGCGCTTCGTGGGCGTCGAGGCGGGCACCGGCGAGATGGGCGGCCGCGAGGCCCGCGAGTATATGGCCCTCTCGCCCTCGGGCGAGGACGCCCTGGCGATCTGCGGCGCCTGCGGCTACGCCGCGAATGTGGAGGTCGCGACCGCCGACTGGCGCGCGCCCACCACGGCAGGCGGCGATGAGCTGGAGGAGGTCGCGACGCCCGGCACCGCTACGATCGCGGATCTGGCCCGCTTCCTGGGCGTGCCCGAGTCGGCGACGGCCAAGGCGGTCTTCTTCGACACGCCCGAGCGCGGCCTGCTCTTCGCGGTGATCCGGGGCGATCTGGAGGTCAGCGAGGAGAAGCTGCGCCTTGCCGCGCGGGTGAGCGAGCTGCGCCCGGCGAGCGCCGAGCAGATCGCGGCCGCGGGCGCCGTCGCCGGCTATGCCTCGCCCGTGGGCCTGGCCGTAAGCGCGGGGCGCGGAGCGCAGAGCGCAGCGCAGCCAGCTGGCGATATCGAAGGCGGCATCCTCGTGATCGCCGACCCGTCGGTGGTCGAGGGCGGGCCGCTGGTGGCGGGCGCGAACCGTGCCGGCTTCCACCTGCGCAACGTCGTCTACGGGCGCGACTGGCGGGCGACGGCTGTGGCCGAGATCGCCGCGGTGCGGGCGGGCGACCGCTGCGCGCGCTGCGGCGCGCCCCTGGCGATCGAGAAGGGCGTCGAGATCGGGCACATCTTCAAGCTCGGCACGCGCTACACCGAGGCCATCGGCGCTTCCTATCTTGACGAGCAGGGCGCGGCCCGCCCCGTGGTGATGGGCTCGTACGGGATCGGCGTCGAGCGGCTGCTGCAGATCATCCTCGAGCAGCACCACGACGCGGCCGGGATCACCTGGCCGGCGAGCGTGGCCCCCGCCGACGCCTATATCGTCGCCATTGGCAAGGGCGAGGCCCCGCGAGCCGAGGCGGCGCGTCTCTACGACGAGCTGCTGGCCGCCGGGCTGCGCCCGCTGCTCGACGACCGCGACGAGACGGCGGGCGTGAAGTTCAACGACGCCGACCTGATCGGGCTGCCCGTGCGGCTGGTGGTCAGCGAGCGCCTGCTCGCCGCCGGCCAGGTCGAGCTCAAGCCCCGCGGCGGCGAGGTGAGCAAGGTCGCCCGGGGCGACGTGGTCGCGGCGGTGCGGGGGGCGCTCGGCGCGACCGGCTGAGCCGGCGACGCGGCCGATTCACCAGCGTGATCAGCCTCACAGGCGGGATGGGGGCCTGGAAACGAGCCGGCCTGCCGGTTGTTCAGCGCGGGCAAAGGCCCGCGAGGCGACCAGAGCTGGACCTAGCCCTATGGCGAGGCGGCCGCGCGTCTTTGGTGGGGTGCCCGTGCCATGCGGCGGCCCTATACTGAGGTGTCCCAAGCCATCTCGACTGGCGGGATGGCTAGCTACCGGAGAGTCGTATGGGAAGACAACGCGCTGTCGTGGCCCTCTTCATCATCGCCCTGCTGGCTCTGCCCGCCATCGCCGGGGCTCAGAGCGAGGCCGCCGTCACCGGGACGGTGATCTACCTCGAGCGCATCCTGCCGCCGCCCACGGCAAAGGTGAACGTGCAGCTCCAGGAAGTCTCGCGCGCCGACGCCCCGGCGACGGTGCTGGCCGAGCAGAGCATCGACACCGCGGGCAAGGGGCCGCCCTACGCCTTCTCGCTGAGCTACGACCCGGCGCAGATCGTTGATCGCGGCCGCTACATCGTGCGCGCCGAGATCCGCGACGGCGAGCAGCTGCTCTTCACAACGACCACCAGCTACCCGGTGATCACCCAGGGCAACCCGACAAGCGATGTCGAGGTCCGGGTCGAGCGCGTGGGCGGCGACGGGAGCACGACAACGGGCGGGGCGACCACGCTGCCGGCGCCGACCAACCCCGCCACCCTGCCCGCGACAGGCGGCAGCGACAACGCGGCGCCGATGCTGCTGCTCGCGGCCCTCGCCCTGGCCGGCGGCCTCGCCATCCGCCGGGCGGCCCGCCTGGTTTGACCGAAAGCCGGCGTGTCCGAGGGGTAGCCCATCGCTGGCCGTGAGGCAAACAAAGCAAAGAGCACGCAGGCGGGCAGCATGCCGCGCGCCTCGTGCTCTTTGTGGTTGAAGTCTGGCTAGGTCTTAACTACTTCAGCCAGGGGGCGCCGACGGGCAGGACATCGCGCCCGAAGAGGTCGAGGAAGATCAGGTGCGCCATCACGTACCAGGCCATCAGGGCGCAGGCCATCAGCTCGTAGCCGGCGACCACGCCCAGGCCCGGGAAGCCGAACTTGCTCAGGTCGAGCAGGATGAAGCCGATGATCAGCAGGGTGAAGGTGATCGCCAGGGCGCCATTGACGCGCATCGAGCCGACCCACAGGATCGAGGCAAGCAGCGTCCAGCCCACCAGGAACCAGCCCACGTCAGTCCCGCTGGCCGGGAAGATCTGGAAGTGCTCGCCCAGCCAGATGCACCCGAGCGAGATCCAGAACGCACCGAATGAGGTAAAGGCGACATAGCCGAAATTGTTGCCGGTCTTCTGCTCTTGCAGCCCGGCGATCATCTGCGCCAGGCCGCCGAAGATCAGGCCGAGCCAGACCACCGGGCCAAGGCCGGCCCAGCCGACGTTGTGGAACTGAAGCATGAGCGTCGTCAGCCCAAAGGCCGCGAGCCCCACCACAGCGGGGTTGCCGAGCTTCGCGGCGGGGACGACGGTGTCACTTACGCGAGTCTGGCTGACCGATTCGCTGGCAGCCTTCCGTCCGATCTGACCTGTAAGCATCTTGTTCTCCTTGGGTTAAGATATACCAGAAAGGGCTGATCCCAGAGAAAGCCCTCTCAATAGCCACGAGGACATATTCGGAGCCCCGAATGTCGCTTTCAGGCCGAGATCGATACCGTATGCCGCGCTACCGCTCACAAAAAAGAGCCAGACAGGAACGTGCTCCATAGTATAAAAGAATGCAGGAATTGTAAAGTTCAATAAGAGAGCTGCTGATTATATAAATGATATAAGTATTTAATGCTTTGGAGATCGAAAAGACTACGGCGCAATCTTCCCACCAGCACTAGTGTTGCTGTTAGCAACCATCTTACCCGATCACACATCTGATCTGGGATCACCTGGCTCTCAGCCATCGCTCATCGGTCGGGCAGCCACACCCTATCGCGCCGGGCGGCCCGGCGATGTAAGCTATAGACGACCAGACTCCCCAGACGGCGCCGCGCACTCGGGCCGCCGTGATAATAGAGAAGGAGCCCTCTATGCGTAAGCTTCTCTCGCTCGGCCTCCTCGGCCTGCTTGCGCTGCTGACAATCGGCGGGGCGCCGACGCCGATCAACGCCGAGGCCGGCACGCGCTGCTTCCCCGAGACGGGCTACTGTATCAGCGGCCCCATCCTGAGCTACTGGGAGCGCAAGGGCGGCCTGTTTGTGTTCGGCTACCCGATCACCGAGCAACGGGTCGAGACAGTGGAGGACCGCACCATCCCGGTCCAGTACTTCGAGCGCGACCGGCTCGAGATCCAGAGCGACGGCACGATCACGGCCGGGCGCCTGGGCGCGCGCATGCTCGAGCTACAGGGCCGGCGCTGGGAGGCGCAGCCCCGCTCGGAGCCGCTGCCGCCCGAGGTCACCGACTGCCGCTACTTCTACGAGACGGGCCAGGCGATCTGCGGGCCGTTCCTGACCTACTGGGAGAACACGGGCAACCTCGAGCGCTTCGGCTACCCGCTCACCGGCCCGCTGGTGGAGCGGCTCAATGGGGTCAGCTACAGCGTGCAGTACTTCGAGCGGCGCCGCATCGAGCTGCACCCCGAGCTAGCGGGCACGCCCTACGAGTACCTCTACGGCCTGCTAGGCAGCGAGCTGCTCGCGGTCCAGGGCCTACCGCCGTGCCAGGGCCCGCCGCGCGATGTGCAGTTTGGGCTCAACGAGCGGATCACCTACGTCGACTTTCGCCCATCCCTCAAGTGTCCGACCGAGAGCTACGCCAACGTGCCTGCCGCGACACAGACCTTCTATGGCGGCACGATGATCTGGCTCGACCTGGGCCCTGGCGGGCGCAAGATCTACGTCTACCGCACCCCCACGGTCGCCGGAGAGCCCCAGTCGTACGCGGTGTATGACGACACCTACCAGGAGGGCGACCCGCCCATCACCGAGCAGCCCCCGGAGGTGCCGCCGCGCAACCCGATCAAGCCCCAGGTGCCCCAGCACGGCTTCGGCAAAGTCTGGGCCGCCGGCGAGCGCAACCGGCTGGGCTACGCGATCGAGTCCGAGCACCCCGACCAGGCGAACGTGCAGCTCTTCGGCCTCGGCGGCCTGGCCATACAGCTTCAGGGCGCGGGCAGGATATGGGTCTTCGGGCCGCAGCCCGACCAGGCCATGTGGCTCCAGTGAAAGGCGAGTAGCTCGACACACATAGCGTGGCCCTACCCCTTACTTAACACGCACGCCCGTGCTATACTAATAAGCACGGGCGTGCGGCGTAAAGGGGGTGCGATGACAGCGGTAATTATCGAGCCCGACGCGCGGCAGAAGCTAGCCATCCTGGGCGGCGAGGCCGCCGACGAGGTGGCGGACGCGCCGGCCAGCAACAGCATCAGCGAGGGCATCGCCCACGCCACCGGCTTCCTCTACGACGCCAAGCGCGCGGGCGGCGGCACGACGCGGCTCTTCAAGGTGCTGCAGACGAACGCCTGCAGATTCGCTTGCAGGTACTGCTTCACCAGCTGCGCGATCAGGCGCAAGCGCACCAGCTTCAAGCCCGACGAGCTGGCCACCACCTTCATCAGCCTGAGCCGCCGCCGCCTCGCCGAGGGTCTCTTCCTCTCGTCGGGGATCGTGCCCGACGCCGACACGACCATGGAGAAGATGCTCGGCACGGTCGAGCGGCTGCGCCTGCGCGAGGGCTACACCGGCTACATCCACCTCAAGCTCATCCCCGGTGCCTCGTACGACATGATCGAGCGAGCCGTCGAGCTGGCAGACAGAGTGAGCCTGAACCTGGAGGCGCCAAGCCAGGAGCGGCTGAGCCTGCTGGCCCCCGATAAAGAGTTCCGCGAGTCGATGTGGCGCCGCCTGGTCTGGGCCTGGCAGGCCATCGAGCGGCGGCGGGCCGTTGGGCTGCCGTGCGCCCGCTCGATCACCACCCAGTTCGTCGTCGGCGCCGCCGGCGAGAGCGACCGCGAGCTGATGGCCACGATCGCCCGCGCCCGCCACGAGATCGGCCTCGGCCGCTCGTACTTCAGCGCCTTCCACCCCATCGAGCGCTCGCCCTTCAGCGAGCTGCCCGCCGAGGACCCCATGCGGGCCGCCCGGCTCTACCAGGCCGAGTTCCTGCTGCGCGACTACGGCTTCAGCGCCGCGGAGCTGCCCTTCGACACAGCCGGCCTGCTGCCCCGCGACGTGACGCCCAAGCAGGCCTGGGCCGAGCGAAACCTCCACGAGCCGGTCGAGGTCAACCGCGCCCCCCGCGCGGCCCTGCTGCGCGTGCCCGGCATTGGGCCAAAGAGCGCGGACAAGCTTATCGCCGCGCGGCGAGAGACACGCCTGCGCGACATCGCCCAGCTCAAGGCCCTCGGCGTCACCATCGGCTGGGCGGCGCCCTACGTGCTGCTCGACGGCCGCCACCCCGCCCGCCAGCTGGCCCTCTGGTGAAACGCTAATACTCGCGCGGCGGCACCTGGGGTACAATAGCTGCAAGGCATAAACACCCCAGGAGAAAAGCATAATGAAGACCTTCGCGAAGCCGTCCGACGCCGAGCTGCGCCAGCGCCTGACGCCGACCCAGTATAAGGTGACCCAGCACGAGGGCACCGAGCCCGCCTTCCAGAACGAGCACTGGGACAACAAAGAGCCCGGCATCTATGTCGATATCGTCTCGGGCGAGCCCCTGTTCAGCTCGCTCGACAAGTTCGACTCGGGCACGGGCTGGCCAAGCTTCACCCGGCCCCTCGATCCCGCCAACGTGGTGACCCGCACCGACCACAAGCTGTGGGCAGCGCGCACCGAGGTGCGCTCGAAGGGCGCCGACTCGCACCTCGGCCACGTCTTCGACGATGGCCCCGCGCCGACGGGTATGCGCTACTGCATGAACTCGGCCGCCCTGCGCTTCATCCCCGCCAGCCAGCTCGAGGCCGAGGGCTACGGCGAGTACGCGGCCCTGTTCCAGAAGTAGGCCGCCCCACAGCAGACGGAGGCCTCATGCTGATCGTCCATGTGCACGTCCGCGTCAAGCCCGAGTCCGTCGAGGCCTTCCGCGAGGCCAGCCTGCGGAATGCCCGCTTCAGCGTGCGCGAGCCGGGGGTGGTGCGCTTCGATGTGATCCAGCAGGAGGACGACCCGACCCGCTTCGCCCTGGTCGAGATCTACCGCACGCCCGAGGCGCCGGCCGAGCATAAGGCCACGCCCCACTACGCCGCATGGCGCGACGCCGTCGCCGATATGATGGCTGAGCCGCGCTCGAGCATACGCTACACCGCCCTCTTCCCCGAGGCGGCGGGCTGGGAGCTGCCGCGATGAGGTTCGAGTTCGCGACCGCGGGGCGGATCGTCTTCGGCCCGGGCGCCCTGCGCGAGGTGGGGCCGCTCGCGGCCGCCCTGGGACGACGGGCCCTGGCCGTGGGCGG
>JAAXUL010001274.1 GCA_013336035.1 Chloroflexales bacterium | reverse complement strand
GTTTGATGTCGCTCCCCGGTGTCTTCTGGGAATGTACGCACGTGAGGGCTGTGATCGCCGTGAGGGGCGCGCAGCCCGGCTGCTGCCCTCTCCATGGTTCGTCGTCGTCGCGCACGCCCACAGGCCGCCTTTGGGCTGTGTAGGTGGCTCCCGGCTGTCCGCTTGCGGACAGGCGCATGTGCGGGCCGTGATCGCTGTGAGGGGCGCGCGGCCCGGCTGCTGCCCTCCCCATGGTTCGTCGTCGCCCATGCACCCCCGGTGCCAGCGCTCCCGGCTGTCCGCTTGCGGACAGACGTATGTGCGGGCCGTGAGCGCCGTGAGGGTCGCGCAGCCCAGGTCGGCGTTAGACGTACAAGGTTCCCTATGTCGCAAGGCTCGTCACCGTCGCGGGCCAGGCATTCTGGGAGGGCGCCGGGGTGGTCAGGGGTAGTCCCTGGACTAGTCTGCTGAGGGCCGCTTGGAAGGTAAAGTGTAAGGAGTTTTACCGACGACGGAGCGGTGCCAAACCAGGAGAATGTGCCGAAATGATGTCACAATCGGCTATTTTAACTAGGTCTTTGTCACACATGTGTGCCATTCTGCGACATCGCCCGAAGAGCAAAATATTTACATATTGAACGCTTCCAGCACTCTTCTTTCGCCCGTGGTTCTGTTCATTCTCAGTTGCTCTATCACCACGCCTGGCTTGCACTTCATACGGCCTGGTGATCGCGTGTTCCATCCAGCCTGGTCTTCCTCCCTGTTGATTCTACAGGGAGCGTCGTTCTTCCTCCTGCCGCTCCTTCGGGTCATCCTCCTTACTCCGCGTCTCAGTTCACGCAGGTGCTCTCCCCTGGCCCTCACCCGAGTGCCCCTCCCTCTGCCCTGTGTCTCCTCATCGCTCTCACTCGCTCTTCTCTGGGCCTCATGCGGGTGATCCCTCGGCACTATGGCCCCTCGCCTGCTGGCTCCTCCCCACGCCGCTCCTCCGGGCCCCGCGTGGCTCCCAGCCCCTCCGGTCTACTCCCTTCGCTCCTCGGGGAGCTCGGTGAGTGGCGGCGCCAACGGCGTCTCCGCGGCTGCCACTGGCTCGTCGAGTAAGACGAGGCCCAGCCGGAGCCACTGCCAGCGCTGGCCTGGTCGCAGGCGTTGCTCCAGATCCCGGAGCGCCTGGCGTACCTCGGCGTCCGAGGACTGGTCGGTCAGATCGCTCCCCGGCAGCTGCTCGCTGGCGATGAGCTCGTGCGCCAGGCGCTTGCCCTCGTCCGCGGGCATGGCCTCGTCCAACAGGATCTGATGCACCTCCTCCAGGCGCGCCCCGATAGCCGCGATGAAGCGGTGGAGCAGTTCCGCGCTCACCCCTTCGGTCACGCCCTTTTCTATCCGCCAGACGTGGGTCGGGGAGCTATGGATCGCCTCAGCCACCGTTTTGGTCGTGATCCCCCGCGCTTCCCGCACCGTCGCCAGGTAGGCCCCTACCGCTTTTGCGCTCATGGTCTGCCTTCTCGCAAAAGGATTTCCGCCTATGTAGTTTACACAACGGTAATAACCAGGTCTTGACCGCCAACATTTCAGTAAGTACACTTGGTACGTCTGTGTTACTCAGGGCATCCCAATGGTTGACCGCACCCTCGTCCATCTGATCAACACGACCCTTGACCGTGAGCGTCGCCTGCAGCAGCTTCCCAATGACAGTGCCCTGGCGCGCCATCTGGGTATTTCCAGCAAGACCCTCTCGCTCTGGCGCAACGGTAAGTCTATTCCCAAGGCCGCCGTCATTCTGGTGCGGCTCGTCGCCCATCATAGCACCCTGTGATCGCTGAACGCCCTATGGAGAAAGCTTCGTCAGCAGAGAGCGCTGAGCCGCGCGCCGGACACGTCGCCGTCCTGCGGCGCGCGGTCGCGGCCATCCGTCCTACGTCCACGCCACGCCGTCATGCCGCGGTCACGACCTATGACCGCATCACCCGCGCCATCGGGCTCGGCGTCGCGCTGGTGCTGATGGTGGCCCTGTGGCTGACGGGCAGCTTCTTCACCCTCCAGTGGTTGGCCAGCGTTGGCGTGCGGGTCGCCAACGCCGGCCTGGATATCGGAAACGCCCGGCGCACGGTCCCGGCGGTCCTGCCGGTTCTGAGTTCCTGTGGCCTGAAGCCGGCCCCGCAAGGAAGTTTGCAGCTGTGGATGGAAACCCGGCGGCGCGTCGCGGCCCGCCGAGTCGGAGCGGGGGCAGCATGTTGATGGTGGTGATCGGCGGCAAGCTGCAGGGGGTCGAGGCCTGCTACCTTGCGCGCAAAGCGGGCTGGGAGGTCGTGCTGGTGGACCGCAACCCGCTGGTTCCGGCGCGCGGCCGTGACCCGCCTCACCCTTTCCCACAGCGAAACCAGCCCGTTTGTCCCCATGCCGCCGAGGCCGCCGGTCGCCTCGATCAGCGCGACCTTCGCGCCCAGCCGGGCGGCGCAGATGGCCGCCGCCGCTCCCGCCGGTCCACCACCGGCAACGATGAGGTCGAAACCTG
>JAAXUL010001273.1 GCA_013336035.1 Chloroflexales bacterium | reverse complement strand
AGCCGAAGGGTCGGCTGCCCGCCTCGTGATCGGAGCAAATGAGGGGGGTGGCGTTGGCGCTTGCTGACGCCGCCTCGCTGCGCTCGGCCCCCCCGCCGCCGTGGTATCCTAATCAGGAGCCTGTCACCAGCGCAGGCGGAAGAACGCTGGTTGCGCGCCCTCAACGAAGGACGTCCATGACCACCACCGATAGTAGCCAGCACAGCATTCGCCGAGCCCAACCCTCTGATACGGAAGCCGTCGCGTCGCTGACCGACGCGGCATATACCAAGTGGGTGCCGCTGCTCAGGCGCAAGCCGCAGCCAATGACGGCTAACTATCGCGATATTATCGCCACTCACCCGGTGTGGCTGCTCAGCGCTGCTGATACGATTGCCGGCCTGCTCGTGCTGATCTATGAGCCGGATACACTGCTCATCGAGAGCGTCGCGATTCATCCGGCCTACCAACACCGTGGCTTTGGGCGGCGGCTGTTGTCCCTGGCCGAGGACGAAGCCCGGCGAGCAGGCTACGCATCGCTTCGCCTGTACACGAATGCGCTGATGGAGGCGAACATTGCGCTCTACCGGCGACTTGGCTACGAAGAGACGCGACGGGAGCCATACAAAGGCTCTGCCCTCGTCCATCTTGCCAAGCAGCTTGCGGACGTGGGCTGACCCGCGCCGCCTGGGCGTAAGCGCCGCTTATCGCTGCCAGACACACCAGGGAAGCTGAGCGAGGCGAGCTGACGCAACATAGGCTGGAAACGCCTCTGACGCGCTGCCGGGTCAGTGTGGCAGGCCACTACGAAGCTGTTGGATCAAGCCTGAGACTTCGCGTTCGATAGCCTTGAGCGCCGCATTGGCGCCCAAATCGCCAAGGTCGGGCACCTGCCAGTACTCAACCCGCTGCGCCCACGCGGGAAAGCGTTGCGCCACCAGGGGCTGGTGCTCACGCTCGTACAAGGCGATGATACGGTCGGCGCCGGCAAAATCATGGTCGCGTGCTTGCGCAGGCCCGCGCAGCGGCGAGGCCACAGCAATTCCGCGTGTCGCAAGCCCCTTGATGGTCACGGGAGCGATCGGGCCTACATTATGGATGCCCAGCTCAATGGCCAGGCCGCGCGATTCCGCGACCCACGGCAGGTTGAGCGGCTGGACGCGCGCATTAAAGAGATGTTCCGCGAAGCGACTGCGGTAGTAGTTGCCAGTACAGAGAAACAGGAGCATCGGCATGGCACGACCTCACGCGCCCGAGCGGGCGCCCTCAAGCACAGAATGTGGGCCTATTGTACGCCAAGGTAGCGTCACACGGCTCTCGCAAAACTCTCTGTGTGAGGCCGCTCCCATCCGCGTAAGGTATCCCCCTGCCGCGGCGAGCGGAGACAGCGTAACTCGGTTACGAGCCTTCCCTAGGCTACCAACACGCTCTGCGCTTTTGACGCTGGCAACCCGCCTTGACGGCAGCCCGCGAGCGCATCATAATTGCGCCGTAGCGCAGCACGGCGCACCGATAACCCCACAGCTGCTGGCGCGTTAGAGCAAGCACCCTGTGACCCTTAGAAGGAGCCCCAATGCCGTCTCAGCTGAGCTGGCGCACATGGCTGGCCATTGTGGCCCTAGGGCCGGCGATCTACCTGGCGATCCAGGCCCTACCGCTGCTGCGGAGCATCTTTCTGCTCCTGCTTGTGACCACCTTCCTGGCGCTGCTGATCACGCCCCTGGCCGACGCCATGGAGCGGCGCGGCGTCTCGCGCGGCCTGACGACGGGGGCCGTATTGGTCGGGGTCCTGGCGATCCTTGCGGGGCTGGTGCTCTTGCTGCTGCCGATCCTCTTCAATAGCCTGGACAGACTGGCGGGCACGCTCGAGAGCCTGGCGGCGCGCCTGCCGGCCATTATCTCGGCGGCCGCCCAGGTGCCCGAGCTAGGCAACCTTGGCGGGGTCCTGACCAGCCAGGTCGCGAAGGCGATCCACGCGGCCGCCGGGCAGATTGGCGGCCTGCTCGGGCAGGTCGGGGCCCTGGGCTTCGCAGCATTCGTCTCATTCACGATCATCCTCGCCCTGGTGGGCAACAGAGCCACAGCCCCGGCGCTCATGCGGGTATTCCTGCCGGAGCGGCACCACGCGCGCGCCGTCAGCCTGACGAAAGCGGTCAGCGTCGGGCTATCGCGCTGGTTCATCGCCCAGCTGGCGATCTGCGGCTACTACGTCGTGGCCTACAGCCTGACCCTTACTGTGCTCGGTGTACCCTACGCCCTCCAGATCGGGGTGGTCTCGGGGCTGCTCGAGTTTATCCCCTACCTGGGCGGCCTGGTGGGCATGGTCCTGTCGATTGTCGCCGCCGCGACCGTGAGCCCGACCACCGTGCTGCTCGTCCTGGCCGTCGAGGCCGTGATTGGCGGCGTCTGCGTCTACTTCGTGGCGCCGTACGCCTTCGCGAAGGCGGTCGATGTGCCGCCGGCCCTGGTGCTCTTCGGCCTGTTCGTCGGCGGGCTGATCGGGGGCTTCTTCGCGG
>JAAXUL010001272.1 GCA_013336035.1 Chloroflexales bacterium | reverse complement strand
GGCGCGGCGGGGCTGTAGCCCACGCGAAGCCTGACCATGGCTGGGTCGAGGCGCACGACGCTGACCGGGGCCTGCCGGTCGGCGAGGCTCACCCGCAGGCGGCGCAGCTCGGCGCCGGGGCCCCCGGGCAGCCAGCCCGTATCGGGCACCTCGGGGGGCGCGCCAGTCGGCGTGGGCATCAGGGTGGGCAGCAGCGCGACGGTCGGGGGCTGCGCGGTTGGCTCGCGAACGACGGGCCCGAGGCTGCACGCGGCCAGTAGCATGAGCAGAATGGGAGCGATAGGGCGCATGGGTATCAGGGCTGGACAGCCTGCAGCTCTACAGCTCTCCAGGTAGCCGTGGCGAGCTGTAGAGCTGTGGAGGCAAACACCAGATAGTTGACGAGCCGGCCAAATAGTTTATCCGCCAAGCCGGTGATAGCCCGAGCGGTAGTACAGCAGGGGGCTGCCATCGTTGCAGGCCGCGGCGATCACCTCGCCGACATAGATCGTGTGATCACCTCCAGGCAAGGTGCTGTGCAGACGGCACTCGATATGGGCCAGCGCACCGTTGAGCAGGGGCAGGCCATGGGGCGAAAGCTCGTAGGTGCCCGGGGTGAACTTCTCAACCTCCTCGGTGGCGAAGCGGCGCGAGAGGTACTCCTGGCTCTCGGCGAGAATGTTCACAGCGTATAGGCCGGCCTCGGCGATGGCGCCGTGGCTGCCTGCCCGGTGGTCGATGCAGACCAGCACCAGCATCGGACGGAGCGAGAGCGATGCGAACGAGCTGACCGTGATGCCGACAAGGCGGTCCCCCGAGGCGGTGGTCACGACGGTGACCCCCGAGGCGAAGTGGGCCATCACCTGGCGGAAGCGAGTTTCATCGATCATACTAACAGAATACAGGATCCACGGGGTTGGGTAAAGGCCAGGTCGAATAGAGCCGGGGCGGCCTCTAGTCTAGGCGCGCCCCGCGGCCGTCGATAAAGGCGGCGATCTGCGCGCTATGCTCGCGCTTATGTCCATAGAACATATAGACGATCAGGTCGTCAAGGGCGTACTCTGCGCCGTACCAGGGCAGCGTCCCCGTCTGGCGACATAGCTCAGGCGGGATCTGCTGGATGAGCCGCAGCGATTGGTCGCAGGCCTGGCAGTACTCGTCAAGCGTCGCGGCGGGCGTCAGATGCTGGCGCCGCGTCACCTCGGCGTCATTGAACTCTCTGCTCATCGGGGAGACGTAGGCCAGCGCGTCGCCGCTCACAAAGCAGCGCAGCAGGTCCACCAGTGTGTGTTCGTACGATGCCAGGTGGGCGATGATGTTTTTGATCGACCACACCCCGCAAGCGCCGCCGAGATCCCACCACTCCTCATGCACGTCCTCGAGCGTCTGCATCACGGTGCGGTGCCCATAGCGCACAATATCCTGCGCGTTCATCGTCCCCTCCCTGAGCTCGAGGCCAGGACGGCTGATGGCGCCCGGCTGGCGCCGGCTGGCCCTGGCCTACCCCGGTGATAGTTCGTACATCATCATCCCCTTGGCGCGTCATGTCAATGGCTCGGCCCGGCTTGACATGCGCACCGGCGGGGGCTGCCGCCCGCGCTCTGGCCAGGATCTTGCGATCATAGGCTTCGACAACAGATCCCCGGCGGCCCTCCTTCTGGCCGCCTGTGTGACCGCCGCTATGCTCAGAGACAGAGATATGAAGATCACCCGTCGCGAGCTTCGCTTTGGCCCCCACACCCTGGCCGCCGAGGGCCCCGAGGCCGCCGAGGCGCCTTATGTTATCGCCGGGCCGCGCCTGTACGCCATCGGCCGCGGCTCGGGCGCTATTGCCCCATGCGGCGCCGAGCACCTGATAGGCGAGATGGGAGGCATCTGGGCCTATCCGCTCAAGGTCGCCGACGGGCTGACGCTCGCGCTGCACGACGATGCCGGCGCCACACTCGAGGTCGCCGAGGGCGTATTCAGCGAGGGCCCCGCCGAGGTCGGATGGGCCTGGCGCTGCGGCGCCCTGGGCCTTACCAGGCGCGACCGGGTGCTGCCCGGCGGCCTGGCCGACGCCGCTCTGGTCGCCGCCACGAACGAGGGCCGCGCCACTCTCGCCGGCACGCTCGAGGTCGCCGCCCACCTGAAGTTCCTCGGCTGCTGGCTCGGCGGCCCCGCCACGGGGACCGCGGTCGCGTGGATAGCCCTTGATCCGGCCGTCGGCGAAGTTGACGCCGAAGACCGTGGCGTCGCCGTTCATCGTCGTGCTGACATACTCGGTGCTGGACCAGTACTGGGCGTCGATGAGGCGCTCGCCCGCGCCGGTGTCCCCATACTCGAAATCAAAACAGTCTATGTTCAGGAACGGTATGATGTCGGGGCAGGACGGCAAGCTATCACAGCCGCTGGGGTCTGTGCCGCTGAATTCAATCAGCGAGTAAAGCGTTTGGATGTCGGGCAACCGCCAATCGGTGTCGCCGGCCAGCGTCAGGTTGTCGCAGTAGGTCATCGCCGCGGCGTAAGTCAGTTTGTCC
>JAAXUL010001271.1 GCA_013336035.1 Chloroflexales bacterium | reverse complement strand
GTACCGAGACGGTGAAGCACAAGCTGATTGGCTCGCTCGCTATGGGGTTGGCGCGGGCAACATCGAACCGGCGAAAGTCCCCTACTATCTGCTGTTGGTCGGTAGTCCCGAGGAGATTCCGTATAGCTTCCAGTATCAGCTCGAGCTCAGCCAGACGGGCGTGCAGCGCCTGATTTTCCCTGACCAGATCTTCGTTCGACTGTCGCAGCGCAGCCATAGTTTACCTGCTTAGGGATGCTGTTCAAGGCGGCGCGCGCACCACGGCTGCCCGAGATAGCTCTTATGCAAGAGCATATACCATTATAGCGTTATAGATTTACCCAGGGGCTCGTGCCGGGTTCGACTCATCTGAAAGGTGTTGGCGCCCATGGCCCATCCAATTCGTGTCGCCGCCGCGGTGATCACGCGCGCCGACGGGGCGGTGCTGCTGGCCCGGCGCCGCGCCGGCAAGGCCCACGCCGGCCTGTGGGAGTTCCCCGGCGGCAAGCTCGAGCCCGGCGAGACCCCCGAGCAGTGCCTGGCCCGCGAGCTGCGCGAGGAGCTCGGCGTCGCTGTCGTCGTGGGCGCCTACGTGGCCACGGGCCTCGATGGCCCGGTCAAGCTGCTCGGCTACCGGGCCCGCATCCTCTCGGGCGAGCCGCGCCTGACCGACCACGACGCGCTCGCCTGGGTCGCCCCGCCCGACCTGGGCGCCTACCCGCTGCCCCCCGCCGACCTGCCGATCGCCGCCGCGCTTCTGGCGCTTCGCGATTGACATAAAGGCGGCCCGCTCTCCAGGCCTACAGGGCGGGCGTAATATGCTCTGGCTTGTGTTGCACTCCAGTAAGGCGCAGCTGGTAGAGTCGGCAGCGGACGAGCACTTGCTCCTTGCGTTGGCAATGACCTTACCATCAGGAGCCTTAAATGCACCAGCTCACGATCACAGAGCTCATCGCCCAGCTCGCCGAGGCCCTCAGGGTCGACGACGACGACACCATGTTTGCTGTGGCCGACATCCTCGCCCCGCGTATCGGGCACCCGGCCGTGCTCGCGCTCACCCGGGCCCTGGCGCTCGAGCAGCGCCCCTCGACGCACTCGTTGCAGCTCCAGGCGCCGCGGTCGGTGCTGTTCGCGTGAACGTATCCCCGCATCACGCAAAATGTAAACGTTCTACTAGAAGATGCCCACCGGGCGCGCAGGAGCATTGACATGGCTGAGCGGCGGTTTCATAATACTCATAACGCGGAATCGTCATTCCGCTTAGAGGAGAACCCTTATGAGCGAGACGAACGAGCACGAAATCGAGACCCCGTCGCCTGAGACCCTGTCGCTGATCACGCTCGAGGGCGCCGTTGTCTTTCCCCATACTGTCATTAGCCTGACCCTTGACAATGACAACCTGGCGGCCGCCGAGGCCGCGCTGAAGAACGGGCGCCATGTGCTGCTGGCCCCGAAGCGCCCGGGCGCCGATGACGAGGCCTCCCTCGCCGAGCAGCTCTTCCCGGTCGCCGTAGTCGCCCGCATCGAGCAGTCGGGCGTGCTGCCCGGGGGCGCCAACGGGATCATCGTGCGCGGCCTCATGCGCGTCGATCTGGGCGTGCAGACTCAGGCCGAGCCCTACCCCCGCTTCAGCTACACCCGCCGCCCAGATGTGGTCGAGCGCACCCCTGACCTCGAGCAGCTGATGGTCGAGGTCCGCGCCGTGATCGACGCCGTCCTCGACCTGCGCCCCGGCATCACCCAGGAGATCCGCAACTTCGTGCGCTCGATCGAGGACCCGGGCCAGCTGGCCGATAACACTGGCTACTCGCCCGACTACACTATCGACGAGCGCCTTGACCTGCTGGCGACCTTCGATGTCGTCGAGCGGCTGACCAAGGTGCGCGAGTTCTACCGCAAGCAGCTGGCCCTGCTCGAGGTTCAGAGCCGCCTGCGCCAGGAGGTCCAGGAGAGCTCGGCCAAGCAGCAGCGCGAGTTCTACCTGCGCCAGCAGATGCGGGCCATCCAGAAGGAGCTGGGCGAGGACGACACCGAGGCCGCCGAGCTCGACGACCTGCGCGAGAAGCTGGACGCCGCCAACCTGCCCGAGGTGACCCGCAAAGAGGCCGACCGCGAGCTGGGCCGCCTGCGCCGGATCAACGGCAGCTCGCCCGAGTACCAGATGGTGCGCACCTACCTCGAGTGGCTCGTCGAGCTGCCCTGGGGCAAGTACACCGGCAAGCCGATCGATGTGTCCTACGCCCGTGAGGTCCTCGACGAGGACCACCACGGCCTCGAGAAGATCAAGGAGCGCATCCTCGAGTACCTGGCGGTCAAGCAGCGCCGCGCGGCGCTCGGCGAAGACGGCGGGCGCTCGGGCCGCGAGCCCATCCTGGCCTTCGTCGGCCCGCCCGGCGTCGGCAAAACCAGCCTGGGCCAGAGCATCGCCCGCGCCCTCGGCCGCACCTTTGTCCGCATGAGCCTGGGCGGCGTGCGCGACGAAGCCGAGCTGCG
>JAAXUL010000450.1 GCA_013336035.1 Chloroflexales bacterium | reverse complement strand
AAGGGCGCTCGGCTGGGCTCGCTTGGGGGGCGATGGGCTTGGTACTCATCGTTCGGTCCTTCTACCGCCCTCGTTTGCAACGGGTTTCCCAGGGCGATCTGTCCAAGGCCATCGTAGCACATAGGGGAGCGAGGCCAGTCCCCAGCCGCGGACGGCCCGGGAATATGCGCAAGAGCTGCATACCCTGCTGGCAAACGCCAATGAACCCGGCCCCTATGTGCTGGCGGGCCATTCGATGGGCGGGTTTACCCTGCTGGTGTACGCGCATGACTATCCGGCCGACGTCGCCGGATTGGTGCTGATCGACTCGCAAGACCTGCCCCCCGCGGATGGCGCCACGCCTCAGCCCGCGCCGCAACCCGGTGGGCCCTCCCTGCCAGCGTTGCTGGCCCGCATCGGCCTGATCCGCCTGCTGGCGGTACCCCTTGGCTCATTCGAAAACCTGCCGGAGGGGGAGAAGCAAGCCTATACCGCGTTCGCGGTGGCCCCGCGTGGTGTTCAAGCGTATCTGGACGAAGGCATGGGAATGTCCGAAGGCGGGGCGCAGGCCAGGGCGGTGACGACCTTGGGCGCAGTGCCAGTCATCGTGCTGTCGCGCGGGAACGATCAGGATGCGAAGCACACCGCCGCACAGACCGGCCTCCTCCAGCTATCGACGGATAGCCAGCAGCGCTTTGCCGGCCAAAGCGGTCACAGCATCCACCTTGAGCAGCCAGCGGCCGCGGTTGCGGCCATTGTGCAAATGGTCGAGCAGATTCGTCGGCAGCCCATGCCATGAGAGCGCTGCAGCCTGCCGGTCACGTGCCGGGGAGTGCCTTCCGTAGCCGTCAGAGCCGCAGGGTACGCGCGACGCGAAAGGGGTTCACACCAGGCCAACGATCGAGAATGCGCGCTACCGCGCGCCAGAGCCCTTTCCAAATAGCAATGCGCTCCAGCACCGCTAGCCGAGCTTAGCGCGCATTCTTGATACTTTACAATGATGCTTATAATAATCGGAAAGCAGCAGCTTTGGTGTCCCACCTCAGCGAGGAGCCCATCAGAGCGCATCAGATCCCCGACGGAGAGACCGGCAATGCGCCACCCACCAGGTCCACGTGCTGCTGCAACAATCCTCGCCTTCTGGGTCGCTTGCCTTGCCGTTTGCGCCGGCGCGCTGGGGATGGCCTGGGCCGAGCGGTTCGCCTTCGACCGCTGGGGGCGCACGGCGCTTGGCGAGATTCTGGAGGTCGGGTCGCCCGGGGCGCGCGGCCCGATCGTCGCCACCTTTCGCTACACGGCCACCACACCTGAGGGACAAACGCACACCTACCGCACCCGCCGCTTTGTGACTGCGGCGGTCGCGACCTCGCTCCGGGAGGGTGCCGCGATCCGCGTGGTCTACCTGCCCGACCAGCCCGCCGTCGCGGATATCCTGGGAAACCGCTTCGCCCTACTCGGCGACCTGACCTGGTCGACGATTATCCTCGGCCCGATCGCACTCGGCTGCGCCATCAGCTGCTGGCTGAGCGCCTGCGATCTGATCATCAGTCTGCGCCAAGCGCGAGGGCGCCATCAGACACTGTAGGCCTTAACGCTCTGCAATGCGCGCTACAACGCCTCAGCCCAAGCTCGCCAGCATCACTACGGCCACGCCGGGGTTGGGGTTAGCAGCGAATTTTTCCCCGATGCCGCGGATCGCGCCGCCTCCTTTGGGGAGCGTGATCGCTGGCGCAGACAGAGAGCCCTTGTCGGGCGTTGCGCCCGTGCCTTCACCTGCTGTTGGCTGGCTGTCGCGCATAGGGATCCTATCGGTTTATCAGCGCGGACCCTCTGGCCTCTGCTCCCCCGCTCTGGGCGGCACTGCGGTGGGTGATGATGGAGGGATCGCCCCGCCGCCCTTGGGCAGAGCGATTACCTGGCCTTGTGTATCAGCCATCTATAGTTCGCCTCATGAGCGTCGCTGGTGGTTGCGTCTGGCCGCGCTTACGGCGTGTTCTGTACGGGCGCCGGCTCGAACGCGCCGAGCTGCTGGAGCATCGTGAGCATATCGATGTAGTGATGCATGGCCACCACACGATTGCCAGAGATCGTGTACCACGCGATTGCGTCGATGGTGAACCGCCTGCCCTGGCTCGGCACCTCGCCGCTCGGTGTGGGCAGCGCCGCGGCCTGGGTGCCCACCCATGCGATCTGCTGGACCACCGTTGCGCCTTCGAGGACTGAGGCGTCGATCGTTCCCGTGACGTCGGGGAAGACCTGCCGCCAGCCCTTGAGGAGCTGGATGTACGGCTCGGCCCCAGTCACCCTGCGGCCGGTCCCCGTCTCGGTGTACGTCATGTCTGGGGCTAACAGCTTGGCGAGTTGATCCCAATTTCCATGGTTGAACTCTGCGATCAACTGATCGGCGATGGTCATTTGCTCCATGCGGGACATAAGCTACCTCCTTGATGATTCACTTCCTGGGCTGTCGTGTACGCTGAGTACAGCAGCTATCGCTTCTCGTGAGTATCGGTGCATACGACACGAGCGATCCAGCCACCTTGTGGATCAGGCGTGTGATTGACGGCGCGCGGAAAACCGGCGCTAGTTTGCGCAGATCTCGCCCGTGATCTCGGCCTGGAAGGTCGCCCCACCATCGGTCGTCGTGCCATTGATGTAGAGCACGCCCGTCGCCCCGGCGAACGCGCCGGTGCTGGCGTTCGGGTCGATGCGAGCGATTTCACTGAACAAGCCCAGCCCAACGTCAAAGATGCCGATGTTGTGCGTCTTCAAGACGCCTTTGTTGGTGGTGACGGTGAAGTCATCGGTGTAGGAAAACGTGTTCGCGTCAGGCGTGGCTGTCAGGCCACTGGTGAACACGGCGTGCGTTGTGCCGTTGAGTTTTCCTCCTTGCGTGATAGTTCCGCTCGTCGTGCCATTGCCATTGTCGGCAACGAGGAGATTGCCCTTCGCCCTGGTGCAATCGCTAGCCGCCGCTGCCGGTTGCGCTAACGCGAATAGACCCATAGCCAATATGATCACGGCAAGGACGATGTGTCTTCTCATGACGAGCTTCATGGTCTTGCTCCTTCACGTATGGTTCGGGAAGATGTCAACGCCGTATGGTGCTCATGGTGGTCTGCTGTTGTTTCCAGCTCACCCGCTCCTGCTGACCGGGATGCGGGTGGGGTCTAATTGCTGGAGGAGCTGCAATGCGTCAGCGTAGACCCAGATCTCAGCAATGGTGCCGGCGACGAACCGGTAGATCGTTACGCCAGTCCAGAGGATCTGTCGTGCAGTTGGTTGGATCCCCCAAAAGATACCGATGTGCGTGCCCCGTGCGGTCCAGCGTGTGACCACGCGATCGCCTGTGACAATCGTATCCTCGGTCATGACGTACGCATCGGGGAACGCCGCCCGCGCGCGACTAAAGGCGTGTTTCACCTGTTCGAGGCCACAGAGTGGTTCGCTCGCTTGCGGATAGTACACACACAGGTCCTGCCCGGCGACCTGATCCATCGCCGCCAGCTTGCCCGTGTTGAAGACCTCTGCCATGACCCATTCGATGATGGCTTCGTTTGTAGGTCGTGCCACAGCTCGCCTCGCTCTGTCGCCAATGACGATCCGGCATCCGCTGCGGCGCCGTCCGCAGGTTCGCACGGCTATCAATCATAAGCACGGGCGTGCGCCATGTGCCGTGCTGGCTGCGCATATTCGCATCCAAACTGCTCCATACGGCCTGCGCGACGTGCTATGATGGCTATCATTCCCCCAGACACCCTATCGTCCGTTGTCGGCCACGCGCACGCACCAGTCGTGGATGAGCGTTGATTGGTGTTCGTCGATCGTCGCTGTTGCATTACAGCACACCCACGACGTGAATGGAAGCTGCTGAGGCATAGCGAACCAATACGGAACCCATATATGGGTTTCCCATGGCAGCTCACTGAAGGAGATGCGCATGAGCGATACACCAGCCTTTGAGCAATGGCTCAAACGGCGGCGCAAAGCGCTTGGGCTGACCCAGGACACCCTGGCACGCCAGGTCGGGTGCGCGACAATCACGATCCAGAAGCTGGAGGCGGGCGCCCTCCGGCCGTCCGTGCAGATTGCCGCGCGGCTGGCCGAGCACCTCGCATTAGCGCCGGAGGACGGCCGCGCCTTTCTCGCGGCCGCACAGACGGCAAACACACCGCTGCATACGCCTGGTTCGCATCGCTTAAAGCTGCCAGTCCCGCCGACACCACTGCTTGGCCGTGGACCATTCAGCGCTGCGGTCGCTGCGACGCTCCAGCGGGCCGATGTGCGGCTGGTGACCCTGATTGGCCCGCCTGGCGTCGGCAAGACCCGCGTGGCGCTCCAGATCGCCGATGATCTCCAGGCGACCCTGCGTGATGGCGCAGTCTTCGTTGCGCTGGCGCCGATCAGTGACCCGGAGCTGGTGCTCGGGGGCATTGTGCAAGCGCTGGGCCTGCCGGAGCTGGCCCATCAGTCGTTCCTGGAACAACTCACCGCAGCGCTCCATTCCAGTGAGCAATTGCTGGTGCTCGACAACTTTGAACACGTGCTGGGGGCGGCCACGGCGCTCAGTGCCCTGCTGAAGGCGGCCCCGGCGCTCAAGGTGCTGGTCACCAGCCGGGCGAGATTGCAGCTTTCGGGGGAGCATCAGGTGCGGGTGCCACCGTTGGCCCTGCCCGACCCGCACGATCTGCCGCCCCTGGACGTGTTGGCCCAGGTGCCGGCGGTCACCCTCTTTGTCCAGCGCGCTCAGGCGGTGGCGCCAGATTTTGCGTTGCATGCCGCGAACGCCGCAGCGGTAGCGGCCGTCTGCCAGCGGCTCGACGGCTTGCCCCTCGCCCTCGAGCTTGCCGCCGCGCGGAGTGTGTTGTTCACGCCGCAGGCGCTCCTCGCGCATTTGCAGAGTCCCCTTGCCGTCTTGACGGGCGGCGCACGTGATCTGCCCGCCCACCAGCAAACGCTCCGGAGTACGATCGCCTGGAGCTATGACTTGCTCCAGCCCCATGAGCAACGGCTCTTTGCTCGGCTCGGCGTGTTTGGTGGGAGCTTCACGTCCGATGCCGTGACGGCGATCTGCACTGGCGCAGACGATGGAGCGCTCGCTGTGCTTGACGGCCTGGCGCTGTTGGTGGATCAGAGCTTGATCCAGCACGAGCTGAGCGCATCGGGTGAGGTTCGTTTACGCATGCTTGAAACCGTACGCGAGTATGCCCTGGAGCAACTCACGCAAGCCCAGGAGGTAGACCGCCTGCGCGAGCGCCATGCCCACTACTACGTGCAGTTCGCCGAACAGGCCGAGGCGCAGATCCACGGAGCGCAGCAAGTGTTCTGGTCGGATCAGCTGGAGCAGGAGCACGAGCATATCCGTGCCGGGATGCGCTGGTCGCTGCACACCAGCGCGCCCGAGGTCGGACTACGGCTGGTCAGCGCACTCTGGTGGTTTTGGATCACCCGCGGCCACTCCCTTGAGGGGCAGCACTGGTGTCACGCGTTGTTGCCCCACGTTGCCACGGTTGCCCCAGAGGTGCAGGGGAAGGCGCTCCTGGGCATCGCAGCGCTGGTGTCGTTCCATGGCCAGCTGGAGGAGAGCGCCCCACTCCTTGAGCGAAGCGCTGATCTGAGCCGCCGCACCAGCAACCGGCGCGACCTCTCCATGGCCTGGACCCTGCTTGGCGTGTGCGCCGCATATCGTGGTGCGCACGAGCAGGCAGCCGCGTGGCATCGACAAAGCGTGGCGCTCATGCGCGAGCTTGGCGATGTGTGGGGCACCGCGGAAGCCCTGGGGAGTCAGGGCATCTCCGCATTCAATCTCGCTCAGCTTGACCAGGCCAGCGCCTGCCTGACCGAGGCGCTCGGCTTATTTCGTACGATTGGTGATGTGTGGTCGATCACCTATGCAAGCACCTTTCTGGGCCTCACCTTGCTCCGACAGGGCGACGATGAGCGGGCCATACACCTGTTCACAGAGCGCAGCTTTCTGGATAACTTAGACCTGCGCGTCAGCGTACCCGAGGCGCTCGTAGGCTTAGCTGCGACTGCCTGCATCCAGGGGCAAGTTGAGCGGGCCGCCCGGCTCGCGGGTGCCGCCGAAGCCCTATGCGACCTCTTTGGCACCTTCATATCGCCCACGGTGCAGGCCATCAATGCGAAGTATGTCGCGCGCGTCCGTAGCCGCATGGACGCGGAGCGCTTCACCGAGGCCTGGGACGCCGGGCGAGCGATGTCGTTTGAACAGGTCATTGCATACGTGGTACGTGACACGAGCATAGCTGAACGGGCAAGGTCAGCGTAGGTTGCCCATTGGCCACTTCGAGTGTCAGTTCTACACCTCAGTAATGCGCCAGCCTGTTGAAAAAGTCCCCAGGCACCCGAGTGAAAGAAGGCGCGACCGCATTCTGATGCGGCGTCTATTCCGGATTTTGGGCAGACCAAGGCTGAAAAGCAGCCGGGCAAGGAGTTTTTCAACGGGCTGGCGCGGTCTGATGCCTCAGAAAGCCAGGGCATCAGACCGCGCCCGGCGGCACCAGGCCGCCACCGCCCAGGCGCTCGACCGCACCGAAGAGATCGGCCGTCACGGCCTGGAGGGCGCCCAGGAATCCGGCCTCCCAGCCATCGGCACCGTCGATCAGATGCGCCGCGATGCCGAGGCGATCGAGGATGCCCAGCAGCAGCCCGGCCAGGATGACGCCGATCGCCAGGCCGAGCAG
>JAAXUL010000449.1 GCA_013336035.1 Chloroflexales bacterium | reverse complement strand
CGCCGACGCGGCCCTGCGCGCCGACCTGCGCGCCCGCGGCCTGGCCCGCGCCGCCCAGTTCACCTGGGAGCGCTGCGCCCGCGAGACTCTGGCCGTGCTGCTCGAAAGCCTCGACCGCGACGGGCGCGCGTAGACAGCGTACGGGCGCCCCTTGGGGGCGCCCCAGCGGCCACACCCCGCCTTGAACTGGCCTGCAAAACAGGCTATACTCAGCCAATAGCAAGGCCAGTCACCATAACGGGGACCATGCGTCGGTGCCGCTCAACCTGGCTCACACTACGCCTATGGTACCGCAACCCGATATCCTCCTCGCCCACGCAGATCCCGCCGTCCGCGCCGCGCTCGCGCGCACCCTTGGCGCGGCTGGCCATCGCGTTGCCGAGGCCTCCTCGGGCGACGAGTGCCTGCGCCTGACGGCCGAGCTTCGCCCCGCTGTCGCCCTGCTAGCGCACACGCTGCCCGATCTCGACGGGCCCGCCGTCTGCCGTGCGCTGCGCGCCGGCCAGGGCACCCGCCACATCCTCTGCGCGCTGATCGCCGACGCCCCCCTCTCTGGCCATGATGCCGCGGCCCAGGCAGATCTGGCCGACGCCTGGCTTGTCCGCCCCTTCGGCGACCCCGAGCTGCTGGCGCTCGTGCGCCTGCTGCTGCGCACCTCCGCGGCCGAGCAGCACCGACTTCTACCAGCTGGGGCAGGCCTTCGGCTGCTGCGCGCCTCCGCGGCCGAGCAGATCGGCAGCGCCGGCTCTGAGCCCATCGAGGTGTTCTACCAGAACATCGTGCAGACCGCGATGGACGGCTTCTGGATCGTCAGGGCCAGCGATGCGCGCTTTCTCACCGTCAACGACGCCTACTGCCACATGAGCGGCTACAGCCGCGACGAGCTGCTGGCGATGTGCATCTCCGACATCGAGGCCATCGAGAACCCGCAGGACACCGCCGTGCGGATCTCGCGCCTCAGATGCCAGGGCCACGACTGCTTCGAGACGCGTCACCGGCGCAAGGACGGGACGCTCTTCGACGTCGAGGTGAGCGTGCGCGTGCACGCGATCGAGCGCGGCGAGGCGCTGATAGTCGTGTTCGCCCGCGACATCACCGCGTCCAAGCAGGCCCAGGAGACCCTACGCCGCAGCGAGGCCCGCTACCGCAGCCTGCTCAGCGCCATCCCCGACCGGGTCTTCCGCCACGATGCCGAGGGCCGCTTCACCGACTACCACGCCCCGCGCGACACCACGCTGATCATGCCGCCCGAGATGTTCCTCGGCAAGCACTACCACGAGGTCGTCCCGCCAGAGATCAGCGAGCCTTTCGCCGCGGCCCTCGCCCGCGCGCGCCGTAGCGGCCAGGTGGAGCGCTTCGAGTACGATCTGCCCGCCTCCGACGGTACGTCCCACTCATTCGAGACCCGCGTCGTCGCCAGCGAGGACCAGGACGTGGTCACGATCGTGCGCAACATTACCGACCGGCGGCAGGCCGAGACCGCGCAGGAGCATCTGGGCAAAGAGCTAGCCCGCAAGAATCGCGAGCTCGAGCAGATCGTCTACGTCGCCTCGCACGACCTACGCTCGCCCCTGGTCAACGTCCAGGGGTTCAGCCGCGAGCTCCAGGCCTCGCTCGAGGAGCTCAGGCACGCGATCGCGGCGCTCGACATCCCCGCCGAGCAGCGCGCCCAGATCGCCTTCCTGACCGAGAATGACATCCCCGAGTCGCTCAGCTATATCCTGACCGGCGTGAGCAAGATGGACGCCCTGCTCAAGGGCCTGCTGCGACTCTCGCGGCTGGGCCGCGCCGCGCTATGCATCGCGCCCATCGACGTCGGCCAGATCATCGCCGAGACCCTGATCGCCTTCGACTTCCAGATCAAGCAGGCCGGCGTCCGCGTCGAGCTCGGCGCCCTGCCACGCTGCAAGGGCGACCCGCTCCAGGTCGGGCAGGTCTTCGCCAACCTGATCAGCAACGCCCTGAAGTACCTCGTCCCCGGGCGCCTCGGCATGATCACGATCACCGGCGAGCGCGCCGACGGCATGGCGGTCTACTGCGTCGCCGATAACGGCCTTGGCATCGCCGCCGAGCACCAGGACAAGATCTTCGAGCTCTACTATCGCCTGGACCCCGCCCGGAGCGAGGGCGAGGGGCTTGGCCTGACCATTGTGCGTACGATCGTTGACCGGCACGGCGGCTGGGTGCGGATCGCCTCGACACCGGGCGTGGGCAGCCAGTTCTTCGTCGCCCTTCCGGAGACACTATAAGCTACAGCCAGAAGGGACCTACCGTGACCGACGAAGTGGTCATCCTGGTCGCCGAAGATAACGACGGCCACGCCGCCCTGATCCAGAAGAACCTCCGTCGCGCCGGCCTGCGCAACTCGATCCTCGTCTTCGGCGACGGCCAGGCCATCCTCGACTTTCTCTTTTTGCGTGGCGATGGGCCGCGTCGCGACTCTGGGCGCCCCTATCTGCTGCTGCTCGACATCCGCATGCCGAAGGTTGACGGCATCGAGGTGCTGCGCCGGATCAAGGCCGACCCCGAGCTGCGCAAGCTGCCGGTCACCATGCTCACCACCACCGAAGACCCGCGCGAGGTCGGGCGCTGCCACGCGCTGGGGTGCAGCAACTATGTGACCAAGCCGGTCGACTATGACAAGTTTATCGAGGCGATCCGCCAGCTCGGGCTCTTCTTCACCGTCGTGCAGGTGCCTTCAATCAATGGGGCTATCTAGTCGCGACCCTCGAGCCTGCTGCCCCCCCAGGAGGCCCTGGATGAATGACAGCGACCTATCCCAGCCCGGCGCGGCAGACACAAGCATGCGCCAGCTAACCCTGCTGGTCGTAGAGGATGACCAGGGTCTCAATCAACTCATCCAGAAACGCCTCAGGCGCCACGGCTTCGCGACCGAGAGCGCCAAGTGCGGCGCCGAGGCCGTGCGCCGGGCCGCCGAGCTGGCCGACCCGCTCCTACTGCTCGACTATCAGCTGCCGGATATGACGGCCAACGAGGTCATCCTGGCCCTGGCCGCGCAGCAGCACGTGGCCCCCTTCATCGTGATGACCGGCAACGGCGATGAGCGCATCGCCGTCGAGATGATGAAGCTGGGCGCCCGCGACTACCTGCCCAAGAGCGAGTCGTTCCTCGATCTGCTGCCGACCGTGGTGCTCCAGACGGTCGCGCGCATCGCGACCGAGCGCCGCCTCCAGCAGACCGAGCGCGCCCTGCGCGAGGCCGAGCACCGCTTCGGCCTACTCTTCCAGCGCGCCGCCGTCGGCATCGGCCTGGTCACGATCGAGGGCCAGGCCCTGATCGCCAACGACGCCCTCCTGCGCATCACCGGCTACTCGCTCGAGGAGTTCAGGCAGATCAACATGGCGCAGCTCTACCTGGACAGCGCCGTGCGCCCGGCGATCATACAGAGGGTTGTCGCGGAGGGGCGCATACGCCAGACCGAGGTGACGATGCGCTGCAAGGACGGCGCACTCTTCCAGGCCAGCTGCTCGTTTGACCTGCTCGAGTTCGAGGGCAGCCAGACCCTGCTGGTGACCGCCGAGGACATCACCGAGCGCATCGCGGCCCAGCAGCGCATCAGCCACCTGAACGCGGTGCTCAACGGCATCAGGCGCGTCAACCGCCTGATCACCGAGGAGCCCGACCGCGACCGGCTGATCCAGGGCGCCTGCGAGAGCCTGATCCAGACCTTCGGCTACTATAACGCCTGGATCGCATATACCGGCCAGGATGGGCGCATCCTCGCCACAGCGAGCGCCGGTTTCTCCGGCGCCCTCGCCCAGCTGAACACCATGACCGCCAGCGCCGAGCTGCCATGGTGCGCCCGCCAGACCCTGACGCACAGCGCCGCTGTCGCCATCCGCAAGCCCGCAGTGGACTGCGCAGACTGCCCCTTCGGCTCGACCTGCCCCGAGGAGGCGCGCATGTTGATCCGGATGGTCTACAACGACCAGGGCTACGGGATCATGAGCGTCGGGCTCGCCCCGGGCTATGTCGATGACCACGAGGAGCAGGCGCTGTTTGCCGAGGTCGCCTGCGATCTGGCCTTTGCGCTCCACAAGATTGACCTCGAGGCCGAGCGCCGCCGCGCCGAGGCCGACCTGCACACCTCGCAGATGAGCCTGAGGCGCGCCCTCGACGAGCTCGAGCAGCGCGTCGCCGAGCGCACCCGCGAGCTGAGCATCGCCAACGCCGATCTGGCCCGTGCCGCGCGGGTGAAGGACGAGTTCCTGGCCAATATGAGCCACGAGCTGCGCACGCCGCTCAACGCCATCCTCGGCCGGAGCGAGATGTTCCGCGAGGGCCTCTACGGCTCGCTGAGCGAGAGCCAGAGCGCGGCGCTGCTCATGATCGAGGAGAGCGGACACCACCTGCTCGATCTGATCAATGATGTGCTCGATGTGTCCAAGATCGAGGCCGGCCATGTCGTGCTCGACCTTAACCTCGTCCCGATTGCCACCATCTGCGAGGCCAGCCTGCGCCTGGTTAGCCAGCAGGCGCTGAAAAAGCAGCTGCGGCTCACCAAGCGCCTCGATCCGGCCATTACCAAGATCCGCGCCGACGGGCGCCGGCTCAAGCAGATCCTGGTCAACCTGCTGAGCAACGCGGTCAAGTTCACGCCCAGCGGCGGCGAGATCGGCCTCGAGGTTACTGGCGACCACGAGCGCGGCACGGCGTGCTTCACCGTCTGGGACACCGGCATCGGCATCGCGGCCGCCGACCTCGCGCGCCTCTTCCAGCCCTTCGTGCAGGTTGACAGCAGCCTCGCGCGCGCCCACGAGGGCACCGGCCTCGGCCTGACGCTCGTCTCGCGCCTGGCCAGGCTACACGGCGGCAGCATCGATGTCGCCAGCGTCGTCGGCCAGGGCAGCCGCTTCTCGATCACACTGCCCTGGCACACCCGCATGCCCGAGGCGGGCGAGGCGCCGCCCCCGGACGCCCCAGGCCCCCTCACGCCTCATCAGGACGACCACCCCGCGGACGGGCCGCTCATCCTGCTCGCCGATGACAACGACGCCTCGATCGACCTGATTAAGGCCTACCTCGAGGCCAGGGGCCTGCGCCTGGCCGTGGCCCACGATGGCCTGGAGGCCGTGCAGCTCGCCGCCGCCCTGCGCCCCGCGCTGATCCTGATGGATGTGCAGATGCCGAGGCTCGACGGCCTCGCCGCGACCAGGCAGATCCGCGCCGACGCCGACCTGCACCACATCCCGGTCATCGCCCTGACCGCCCTGGCGATGCCCGGCGACCGCGAGCGCTGCCTCGAGGCCGGCGCGAACGACTACATCAGCAAGCCGATCAGCCTGAGGCGCCTGGCGCAGATGGTCAGCAGCTTCGTCCAGCCCGCGTGAGCTGGGCGCGGCTGTCACTACCCAAGCTCGGCGCTGGCGCTCATGGCGGGCTTGCCGTCGGGGCCCTGGGCCTCGAGCGCGACCTGCTGGCCGGCGGGCGTGGCGACGAGGCGGAAGGGCGCAAGATCGAAGAGCGGCGCCAGGCCCCGGAAGCTGAACCCGACGATCGGCCGCTCGCTGTGATGCCTCACAAGCTCGAGCAGCAGGACAGCCGTGAGCGGCCCGTGGACGACCAGCCCGGGGTAGCCCTCCTCGGCTATAGCGTAGGGCCGGTCGTAGTGGATGCGATGCCCGTTGAAGGTGAGAGCCGAGAAGCGGAACAGCAGCCGCGGGTCGGGCGTGACCGTGCGCACCCATGCGCCCTCGGGCGGCGGCGGCAGCTCGGCCGGCGCCGGCGCCGGCACGGGTGGCCCGGGCTCACGGTAGACGCTGTCCTGCTCCGCTTCGATGCACAGCACGCCCTGCTGGAGGTAGCGGTAGCCGACAGTGACGAAGGCGAGCGAGCCGCTGCGGCCCGACTTCTGCGTGATGTCGCGGATCACCCCCTCGCGCTGCGCCGGCTCGCCGATCGTCAAGGGGCGGTGGAAGCGCAGCCGCGCGCCCGCGAACATACGCCGGGGGAATGCGATCGGCGGCATAAATCCGCCGCGCTGCGGGTGCCCGTCGAGGCCAAGCGCGGACTGCGGGGCGCGGGGCAAGAAGTAGAACCAGTGCCAGAGCGGCGGCAGCGGCGCCCCCTGCCCGAGCTGCGTCACCGTGTCGTCGAGGGTCGCCGCCGCGGCCAGGGCCTGCGACAGGCCGATCTCGTCGTCGATGAGCTCTGTCTGGCCGACCCAACGGCTCAAATCTGCCTGGGTGTCCGCCATCAAGTACCCCCTGCTGAGTAGCGGTTTGACAACCGGGATAACACTTTACACGGCGCGAGCGAATGACATATAATATCGGCATCTCTCTCATAGCTTCAAGGTATAGGCAGGCACACCAGGGTTACAAAGTGGCCACTATACGCACCGGCAGACCTATCGTGCCGACTGAAGCCTTCTCCACAGTCCTGACAGAGCAACCATGTGCGGTAGCGCGGGCCGGCCCGCGCCGATGTTCGCTGCCCTTCAGCCCGCCACACGGCCGGGCAGGGTAGCTCGTGTCGCCCTGAGGAGCAACGGAGGCAGCACGGTGCCCAAGAACACGCGCAGCTCACGAGACCCGGAGCCACCCACAGACGCTGTCGACGCCACCGCAAGCGCGCCGGACGCCGAGGGCCCCCAGCCCACCGCAAGCGCGCCGGACGCCGAGGGCCCCCAGCCCACCG
>JAAXUL010000037.1 GCA_013336035.1 Chloroflexales bacterium | reverse complement strand
GATCTCCGAGGCCGGCGTCTGGGCCATGGTCAGGCCACCGTGGGCCTGGATCGCCGAGAGGCCCTCGGTGCCATCGGCCCCGGTGCCCGAGAGCACGATGCCCGTCGCCCGCGCGCCCTGGTCCGCGGCGAGGGAGCGGAAGAAGTGATCGATCGGCAGGCGCTGGCCGTGGGCCGCCGTGGGTGGCGCGAGACGCAGCATGCCCCGGACGATGGTCAGGGCGGTGTTGGGCGGGATCAGGTAGACGTGGTTGGGCGCGACCGGGGTCTTGTCGACGACGGAGCGCACGGGCATGGCGGTGTGACCGGCGAGGAGCTCGGGCAGGAGGCTAGGCTGCTGCGGGTCGAGGTGCTGGACGAGCACGAAGGCCAGTCCGCTGTCGGGCGGCATGTGCTGAAGGAAGTCGGTGAAGGCGGCCAGGCCGCCGGCCGAGGCGCCAATCCCCACCACCGCAGGTGCCGGTGTGACAGCGCTTACAGGGTCCGGGCGGAGTGCTGTTGGCTGGTCAGATGCGGGCCCGGCGCCAGGAGTGTCGATCATAGCAACCCTCCAGAGCGTGTCCAGACGCTCATGGGCGCGCAGTGTATTGTAGCACGGGCCTGTGCCGCGATCCACTCGGAGAAGCGCCAGACGTTGTGCCGCGAAGCCACTGACAGTGTCAGGCATTCCCTCGCATGGGTCTCAGACCCTACCCTTCGGCACGCCTCCCCCCGGGCTGAGGCCCAGGCAGGGATGGTGCCCAGCAGTGCAAGGCCGCAATTACAGCGCGTCAAGCTGCTCCGGCAGGTCGAGCCGCGCGACGCCGATCGCCGCGTCGGCCATGCCGTAGTAGATATCCACCCGCCCGTGCTCGCGCAGGTCGACCCCGGTCGGGAAGACCACGTTGGACACGATCCCGATGCGCTCCTCGGCGACCTCCGGCATCAGGACCGGCTCAGCTGAGCGATACAGAATCGTGCGCGGGTCGTCGATGTCGAGCAGCATCGCGCCCGCGCTGTAGCGTACATGCGGCTGGTGATCGACACCCTCTAGGATCTGGCCGGCGACGCCATGGTAGATCAGCAGCCAGCCATGCGGCGTGCGGATCGGCGGAGTCCCGGCGCCGATCTTGGTCTCCTCCCAGGGCTGGCCCGGCGTCGCCAGCAGCATGTGATCGCGCCAGGTCAGCAGCGCGGCGGGGCTGGCCTGGGCCGGCGCGAGCGCGCAGTAGGAGATCCAGATGCTGGCGCGCTCCTCGGTGATGCCGGCCGGCAGCACCCACATGCGGCCCTGGACGTTCGCCGGCCGGTGGAGCAGCGCCAGCGCCGGCCGGCCGTGCGGGTCGTTGACCAGCGTGGGGAACAGCACCGCATCCTTGTTGTCGTACAGATCGAAATCGACCCGCAGGGCCGGGTCGAAGGCAAACTTGACTGGGCCGAGGCGCTCCCAGTGCAAGAGATCCTCGGAGATGGCCAGGGCGATGCGCGCCCCGAGCGGGCCGTAGGCGGTGTAGGTCATCAGGTAGCGGCCCAGAGGCTCGATATAGGTGATGCGCGCATCCTCGCAGCCGGCCGTGTGCGCGTTCTGCTCATAGGACTCAGTCGGCTCCAGCGCATAGCCGCGCCGCTCGACCCCGCTCGGCTCGCCCACCGCGTCGAAGAGCACCTCGGCAATGCCGATGCGCGAGTAGTTGCCGGCCGCGACGACCCGCGGGAAGAGGTAGAGCCGGCCATCCGGCGCGCGCGCCGTTGCCGGGTTGAGCACGCCAAGCGCCTCGTCCGGGTTATGCGGGTCGCCCCGCATAATTACGCCCAGGCGGCGCAGGTGAAATGGTGTCGTAATTCGCACAACCGTCCTTCCTGTCTATCGTCCGCGTACCTACGGCTGCGCTCAGCCATTCACACTACCAGCCGTCCGCCCCGCGCCGCTCGCTCACAGTCCGCTATACTCTACGTTCTCGGGGTTCACCCGCGTGCATCCAGGCCATCTGTGACACACTCTGGCGCTTTGACTGGTCATTACAAGCCTGCTCTACCCACCGCAGGCCGCTGCATCTGGCCAGGATCGAGCCGCGCGCCCCCCACTCAGTGTAGCGGTGGGAGCGACGCGCAGGTAGCAGGCGAACCATGCCTGCCAGGTCAGGGGTCACCTGACATCGCCAGGGCAACTATGGATATGCCTCCAGCGGCCGGAGACCAGACGCAGCTCTGGACCCCTGACAGGGTCAGGGAAACCACGGAGCCGAGCCATCATTAAGATCCCCGCTTCGCCGTCGGGTCCGGGCGTGCTATCACCACGACTGCCCACATCCTCAGCACCACCTTTCGCGAGTGATGCTCGACGACCGGGCAGGCGCGCTGATGCATCATGGGCTACGCACGCGATCGGCGCCACCGCACAAGCCTGAGTCCGGGATCTCCCTGACAGTGTCGGGAGAGTTGGCCGCAGCGCCCTCGGTAGTCCCGCTACCACCTGCGCGCCCCCCCTGCTAGGCTGAGCGTGCGTCATCCTTCCCCAGGGGGCCCTGCGTACTGTATAGATCGCACCGGATCTCTACGACGAGTATGTCGCCGCACTGCGGCACGGAGGCGGCGATGGAACGACGAAACGATCGCGCACAGGTGCTGGTCCGCCTACGGCTCATGTCCCAGGATGTACGCCGCTCGACCAAGCTTCGCGCGCAGGAGTCAGACCCGAGCCGGCGCATCAGCGTCTTGCGGGGCGGCTACCGCAGTGCTGCCCGCGCCACGCTCCAGGCGACGCTCGCCGCGCAGGCGGCCCATATGAAACTCGCGGCGCAGGCGGCCCAACCTGTGGCGGCCGAAGACCAGCGCGTGGCAGGCGAGACGCCCGCCGCTGAGCGCGAGCGGGTGCGCGACGAGCCGCACCCTGAGCGGTAGCCAGGCGAACCCCGGGCACGGTGTGGAGGTGTTCCACGACGGCTACGCCGCCTTTGGTGTAGCACTGGATGCCGACGGGCCGGCCTGCCGCGCCTTCGCCACGATCACCCCAATGTCAACCCCGGCGACAAGGAAGTCCGAGGAGCCGCTGGCTGCAGGGCGGTAGCCCTGTGCCCCGCGGATACAACATAGGAGGAGATCACTATGGCCAGCGACAGGCGCACAACAGGCATCGATACCGCCGGCGAGAAGCTTGAGACTCCTGCGCTGTATCAGGCGAGCGCGGAGATCGCGCGCGTGAACAAGGATCTCGAACGGCGTGTGAGCGAACAGACCAGGCAGCTCAGCGCGGCCGACCAGGCGCTCAGCCACGAGATCGCCGAACATCGACGCACGCAGTCAGACCTTGAGATGAGCCGGGCGCGACTGAATGGGGTGATTGGGGCGGCGATGGAGGCCATCATCTCCATCGATGCCCAGCAGAGGATCGTCCTCTTCAACGCCGCAGCTGAGGCGATCTTCGGGTGGCGCGTGTCCGATATCATTGGGCAGCCCCTGGACCGCTTGATCCCAGAGCGCTTTCGCGCCGCCCATCACGAGCACATCCGTGCGTTCAGCTGCACAGAAGCCACGAACCACACAGCGGGTACGATGGGCGTCATTCTTGGCCAGAGAGCCGACGGGGCGGAGTTTCAGCTTGAGGCGTCGATCTCGCAGATCGAGGTGAGCGGCGCAACGCTCTACACCATTATCCTGCACGATATGACCGAGCGCCGGCAGGCAGAGCATGAGCAGGCCCAGCTCAAGGAGCAGCTGCGCCAGGCCCAGAAGCTGGAGAGCATCGGCCGGCTCACGGGCGGCATCGCCCACGACTTCAATAACATGCTGACGGTCATCCGTGGCTATAGCGATCTGATGCATGCCACGATGGCGAGCGACGACCCACACCGTGCCGATCTGGAGCAGATTCGCCGGGCGGCCGAGCAGGCCGCCTCGCTCACCCACCAGCTGCTTGCCTTTAGCCGCAAGCAGATCCTGGCCCCCATCATCCTCGACCTGAACGATCTGGTCATGAACCTCCACACCATGCTGGCGCGGCTAGTTGGCGAAGATATCATCCTGACAAGCCACCTGCAATCGGCGCTCTGGCCGGTCACCGTCGATCCCGGCCAGATCGAGCAAGTCATCATGAACCTCGTCATCAATGCCCGCGATGCCATGCCGGGCGGCGGGGTGCTCACGATCACGACGCGCAATCTCGAGCGCGATGATTACAGCATTCGTGGGCACGCAGAATACTCCGCGCCAGCCTGGGTGCAAATAGCGGTGACGGACACGGGCCATGGCATGGATGCGGCGACCCAGGCCCACATCTTTGAGCCCTTCTTCACCACCAAAGCGCCGGGCGAGGGAACTGGCCTGGGCCTCGCGATGGCCCACGGGATCGTCATGCAGAGTGGCGGCGAGATTATGGTCGAAAGCAGGCAGGATCAGGGCTCATGCTTCACGATCAATCTTCCCGCCACCCCCCACGCCATTCCGATGTCGCGCGCGCTACCGCTGACGCCGCACGTATGCCGCGGCAGCGAAACGATCTTGCTCGTCGAGGACGCCGATCTGGTCCGTAGCCTGACGCGCGCGGCGCTCGAGCGTGCAGGGTATACGGTTCTGGAGGCTCGCGACGGCGGAGAGGCGCAGAGGCACGCCCAGCAGTACAAAGGGCGGATCGATCTGTTGCTTTCCGATGTCGTTATGCCGCAGATCGGGGGCGGCCTGGTCGCGGAGCAGGTGCGAGCGCTCCATCCAACTATCAGCGTCCTCTTTATGTCGGGCTATCCGGATGTGATTGTCGCTACGCATGGCCTCGACGCCGGCGAAGAGGCCTTCCTCGTGAAGCCATTCTCCCCACAGACGCTGACCGCGAAGGTGCGCGACGTGCTTGACCAGGCAGCGGACCACCGCGGCGCATTGAAGAGCCGGGCCGTCATGGGCTGAAGCTGGCGACCCATGGCAGCGCAACCTTCTAGTACGCAGCAGTCACACTATCAGAGCGTGAATGGCGCGGGGTTGCCGGCATAGATCTGGTCAAGGATGCACCGTTCGCGCTGGGCGATGGTGCCCACGAAGGTCGGCACATCGCGCAGCTGCTGGAAGGCGGCGTAGCCCCGCTTGAGCCCATCGTACAGCTCGCCCCACCCCGCGCGCTGGGCCGGGAACCACGCGAGGTTCATGGCCAGACCGACGACGGGCTGGCGGGCGCCGGCGCCCACCCGCCCCAGCACCGTTGTGATCAGATCGAGCTGGTGGAGCCGCGCAGCATAATTGGCGCAGATGCGGTAGCCTTCGGCATACTGTGCTGTCGTGATCGTATCGGTCACGCCTAGCTGGCCCACCAGCACCCGACACAAGTCATGGTCCAACCCCGTCGTCAGGCGATTCAGCGCGACGATATCGGTGAGCAGGTGCAACGTCTGCGCGGGCAGCACCTGCGCTAGGAACGCATAGATCCGCTCGATGTCATGGTCGCGCTGGGTGAAATCGCGCGGGGCGTAGAGGTCGCTGAGGAAAAAGCACAGCGCCGGGCGGGAAGGTGGGTCGGCCAGGAGATCCGCATAGGTCTGCGCCAGGCGCTGGGCCTGCCACGTCCGCAACAGGGCAAGCTGCGGGTCTAGCCCGCCTGCGGCCACGGGCTGGCGCTGCAACGCATCGTTATGCTGTAGATCGTGAAGCAGACGGGCAGCGACTGGAGGTCTGCGATGGCTGGTCATGGCGGTTACTCGGTGTCCTGCGCCACACAAGCGGAACAACACACGAGCACGGAGCGTGGGCGTGGGCCGCACAGGGCTAGCGAACACTGCCGCGGCGAACCAGGTTGACGATCGCCAGCAGTATGATCGCCCCGACGAACGAGACAAGGAGCGCGCCCAGGCTGAAGTCGCTGTTGTTGATGGTGCTGCCGCCGATCCCCATGAAGTTGAATACTAGCCCGCCGAGGAACGCGCCGACGATGCCGACGACGATGTTCAGCAACAGGCCCTGCTGGGCGTCCGTCCGCATCACCAGACTTGCCAGCCACCCGACCAGCGCCCCGAATAGTAGCCACAGAAAGAAGTTAATCATCGTCATGCTCCTTGCTCTTAGCGATACGCTATGATCACTGTACAATAAAGACTTTGTACAGATTGCACACCGCTCAAATCGCCACCGCGCTTGTGTCATGGCTTGCGGCGCTGCACTGGTGCCACCTCAGTATACTGCTGGGAGCGGCATGCAGGTAGCAGGCGAACAGCACATGCCAGGTCAGGGTTAACCTGTCAGCGTCAGGGAAATGACGGATACGCCACCACGCCGATCCCTGCTTCTCCAGTTAAGCGTAGCAAGCTATACTAGAGATACCCCGCATGCTATTGCGCTCACCCTCCCTGTCCGCCTCAAAGTCCTCCCCTCAGGAACTGTGACTGCTACGCAGCCGGCGCCACTCAATGCGCGCCCGCTCCAGATAGCGTGAAAGCCGTCGAAGCGATTGCGCTCATTAATAATGAGAGTGAGGAAATAATGGACTACTTTGTCTGGTACGACGAAAACGCACAGAAGACGTCCACCGAGAAAATTCACGAGGCGATTGCGGCCTATCAGGCGCGCTTTGCGCGCGCACCGCATCTGGTGCTTGTCCATAGCGCCGCCCAGACCCAGGTCGGCGACATAGTGATTCGCACCGAGCAGACGGTCCAGCCCAACAACTTCTGGCTAGGGATATAAGAGCTGACAGGGTCAGGGAAAGCCCCTGCTCAAGCACCAGATCGTCATCAAAGACCAGCGGCCCAGGGCCGGCGCAGGCAAGGGCGAGCGGCTACGGCGACCGTAGCGCGCTGCCGCTGTCATGGCGGCTTGGCCAGAGCCCCGGGCGTCAGGCAAGAGACGCGGCAGCTGGATGCCTCAGCAAGAACCGCCCCCCTATGGCCACAACGACGCTTCCCCAACCGCGCACCGGCGCCCAGCGCGGGGCCTGGACAAGGGTGAACGATCGTCAGCCCACGCAGTATCTTAAGGAGGTATGCACTATGGCAACCGACTTCTACATTCGGCCCCTGGCGGACCGCGTGGTGATCAAGCCGGCGGATCGCGAGGCACAGACGAAGGGCGGCATCTTCCTGCCCGACACCGCCAGCAAAGAGCGCCCGATGGAAGGGAGCATCCTCGCCGTCGGTCCGGGGCGCCTGGACGACAACGGCCAGCGCGTGCCGATGCAGGTCAAGGTCGGCGACACGGTGCTGTTCGCCAAGTACGGCGGCACCGAGTACCGGGTGGACGACGCCGAGTATCTGATCCTGTCGGAAAAGGATATTCTGGGCATCATTCAGAACTAATGCATTCTGTAGAAGAGGGTAGCTACATCCATGCCAAAGCAAATTCTGTTTCATGAGGACGCACGGCACGCGCTCAAGCGCGGCGTCGATCTGGTGTCTGATGCCGTCAAGACGACCCTCGGCCCGCGCGGCCGCAACGTCGCGATCGACAAGAGCTACGGCACGCCGGCCGTCACCCACGACGGCGTGACGGTCGCCAAAGAGATCACGCTCAAGAACCCCTTCGAGAACATGGGCGCCCGGCTGCTGATCGAGGTCGCCACCAAGACGAACGATGTCGTTGGCGACGGCACCACCACGGCCACCGTCCTGGCCCAGGCGATCATCGCCGAGGGCCTCAAGATCGTCACCGCTGGCGCGAACCCGATGCAGATCAAGCACGGGCTGGACAAGGGCGCCGCGGCGATTGTGGCCGAGCTGAAGCGCCTGGCCAAGCCGGTGCGCGACCGCGCCGACATCGCCCACGTCGCCGGGATCTCGGCGGGCGACAGCGAGATCGGCGAGCTGATCGCCGACGTGATGGACAGGGTCGGCAAGGACGGCGTGATCACCGTCGAGGAGAGCAAGGGCATCGCCTTCGAGACCGAGTACACCGAGGGCATGCAGATCGACCGTGGCTACCTCTCGGCCTACTTTGTGACCAACGCCGAGCGGATGGAGACCGAGCTCGACGACCCCTACATCCTGATCACGGACACGAAGATCTCCGGCATTACGGCTATCCTGCCGGTGCTCGAGAAGGCGCTGCAGCTCAGCAAGAACATCGTGATCATCGCCGAGGACGTGGACGGCGAGGCCCTGGCGACCCTGGTGGTGAATAAGCTGCGCGGCACGATGAACGTGCTGGCGCTCAAGGCGCCCGGCTTTGGCGACCGCCGCAAGGCCATGCTCCAGGACATCGCCATTCTCACCGGCGGCACGGTGATCGCCGAGGAGATCGGCCGCAAGCTGGAGAGCGCGACGATCGACGATCTGGGCCGTGCGCGCCGTGTGGTCGCCGATAAGGACAGCACGACCTTCATTGAGGGCAAGGGCGATGCGGGCGCCATCCGCGCACGTGTCGAGCAGCTCCGCGCGCAGATCGAGATCACCACCAGCGACTTCGACCGTGAGAAGCTCCAGGAGCGCCTGGCCAAGCTGGCCGGCGGGGTGGCCATCCTCAAGGTCGGCGCCGCGACCGAGCCCGAGCTGAAGGAGAAGATGCACCGCGTCGAGGACGCGCTCTCGACGGCGCGGGCCGCGGTGGAGGAGGGCATCGTGCCGGGTGGTGGCGTAGCACTGATCAACGTCATCCCGGCGCTGGATCAGGTGCAGACTTGCAATGACGACGAGCGCTTCGGTGTGCAAATCCTGCGCTGGGCGCTGGCGGAGCCGATGCGCCAGCTGGCCCATAACGCCGGCGCGGAGGGCGCGGTGATCATCGACGTGGTGCGCCGCAACCAGCAAGAGAGCGGCGACATGACCTCTGGCTACAATGTGATGACCGGCGAGTATGGGAGCATGCTCGCGCAGGGCGTGGTCGACCCGGTGAAGGTGACCCGCTCGGCGGTGCAGAACGCCGTCTCAATCGCGGGCCTGCTGCTGACCACCGAGGCCCTGATCGCCGATCTGCCCGAGGCGCACGGGGCCCCCGACATGTCCGGCGGGATGGGTGGGATGGGCGGGATGGGCGGGATGGGCGGGATGGACTTCTAGCGGCGTACTCATCGGCCCACGGCTGCGCCCTGCATCACCGGTTCATAGCATCCACGGACAGCGAGCATCCGTAGATTCTGTTGGGCCAATCTAGCAGCGATCCTCCAGATCATTTTGCGAACAGAAACCGCGGAGGTTGGGGCCGAGCCTCCAGCAGAATGGGACAATAGCACATGACTTGTATGTATCCAACCCGGCTTTCGCGCGCCGCTCTGGCGCTGCAGCGGCTCCTGAAAGCGACGACGCAGGGAGCCGGAATGCTGCGGGTGGTGCGTAAAGCAAGGCCGAATGGATCTGATCGCGGCCTGCCTACCGACGTGGTTGACGAGCGCGAACTCGCTGACAAGCATGGTAGGTTTACCCAGGTGGCAGGGCGAGAGATCTACTCTCTGCACTGGCCTGCTGCCGGGCCGCGTCTCGTGCTGATTCATGGCTTTGGAACGGCAAACACGTCCTGGAGCAGCGTTGCCCCCCTGTTTGCCCAGGCTGGCTACGATACCTATGCGCCTGATCTGGCTGGCTTCGGCCTTTCGAGCAAGCGCTGGGACGTAGGCTACTCACATGGTGATCAGGCCGACCTCTTGGCCGCCTGGATGCAGCACCTGGGCCTGGACGCGGCCACCATCATCGGCCATAGCATGGGCGGGAACGTCGCGGCACATCTGGCGCTGCGTCATCCCCAGCGCGTCGAGCGGCTGGTGCTCGCGGCGCCAGCCGTGGTGAGTGGCCTCAAGTCCGCCCCCCGTCGCCTGGGTGTGCTGTTGCAGGTGCCCGCGCTGCGCCAGGCGGCTCGCCGGACGGTGCGCAAGATCGTGCTACGCAGCGATTTACGTCGGTTCGAGGCCAGTAACCCTCTGGTGTTACGCGTCTTACGCACGGCTGACTGGGATCTGGCCCTGCTTGCTGCCACACGCGACTCGTGGGCGAACCAGCTCACGCTCGAGCAGCTACGCAGCATCACGGTGCCGACGCTGCTGCTCTGGGGCGCCGACGATACGACAATACCCGTAGTCGATAGCGAACGCCTGCGGATGCTGCTCCCCCGTGCTCAGGCCATAACGATGCCCGGCTTGGGGCATCTGCCGCACGAAGAAGACCCGCAGCGCTTTGCCGCGCTTGTGTTGAATGGCGTGGAAAGCCCCGCGGCCCGGTCGCACGTCGTCGGGGCAGATCAGCCCCAGTGAGCGGTTCCCAGCGCGCCTGCTAGAGGGCTACCTCATCACAGCACGGACGGAGGGCAGCCACCTGCATGGATACAGCGCGACAGTGTCCGACAGAAGCTCGAACTGGCGACGGGCGCCATCCTGATCGGGTTGGGAGTTCGGCTTGCGTTGGAACGCCGAGCCTAAATGCTTCCCAGCCGAGGCTGCGGCAGGGAGGGTCTCAGGCAGGGCATGTCCTGCCTGAAAACAACCCTCAAAGTCGCTGCGGGACGATTCGCGGGTCCGAATCGTCGTACAAAGAAGTTGAAGGACGATTCGCGGGCCCGCTTCGTTATGGGTGCGCAGGTAGCAGAGTGCCTATCGCCACCCCGCCATCAGCGCGCTCGGCGGCAGGATGCTGGGCGTCACGCCGCCGCTGGCGGTACTGACGAGGGCCGCCTCGTCGCCCATCACGCTGCGCACCATGATCGTGCCGCTCGGGCTGATGCCGTCCAGCCGAGTGTCCTTGACGCTCACGTCGGCCGCCTGCGTGACCGCCAGGGTCTGCGGGTCGAGCGCCCACAGCCCGTATGAGCCCTCCAGCGCGTAGATGTTGCCCGGCCCGTAGCCGAAGTAGAAGCGGCTGCCGTCCGGCGCCCACAGCCCGCCCGTGGCGGCGCCGGGGTTGGGCAGCGCGACGACGCGGACGCTCGGCGGGCGAGCAGTCAGATCATACAGCAGCAGCTCGTCGGCGGCGTTGCCCTGGGCGTCCAGGATGCGCCGCGAAGACACAGCCGCCCAGCGGCCGTCCGGAGAGACGGCGGCGAAGCCCTCGCCCTGGACCGGGAGCGACTCGATGAGCTGGCCATCGGCGAGCGAGCGGATCTGGATGGTGCCGAAGGCCGGGTCCTGGCCGCGCGGCAGCACGAGCATGCCCTGGCCGTCGGCCGTGATACCGAGCAGCTCCAGCGCCTCGGGGGCGGCCAGGATCTGTCGCGCCTCGCCCGTGGCCAGGTCGTAGCTGCCGATACGGGTGCCGCGGCCGAAGGGGCTGACGCGCTCGGGCTCGCTCACCGCCACGGCGTAGAGCAGCCGACCGGGGCCGGCGGGGACAAACGCGCCCCAGAGCGCGGGCTGGTCGAGCGCCGCCACCGGCTCGGGGGCGCCATCGGGGATGCGGACGCGCTCGACGCTCCGCTCGCGCACCAGCAGCAGCGTGGCCTGGTCGGCGAGCACCGCGCCCAGCACGCCCTCGGGCAGGCTGGCGAGCTGCGTCAGGTCATCGAGGCCGTGGCGGGCGATGAGCTTGCCCTGGTCCACATACACGGGGGCTGAGGGCTCCGCCGCGGGGGCGGCGGGCGCCCCTGGAGCGGGGAAAGTGAAGTGGGTCAGCTTCGGGGTGAAGCAGGTGAAGAGGGCAGCGGGGGCTCCAGGGGCCTTCGCGCGAAGGTAGCTCTGCATCTGGTTGGCCTCGGTGACTATGCCGCTCCACGAGGCGACCTCGCGGTAGTCGCCGCCCTGCTGGCGCAGCACGATCACCCCCGGCTCGCCCTGGGTGAAGCTGGCCTCAAGGATGAGCCACTCCCCAAGGCGCGCGACACTGTGCAGCTGATCGATCTGCCCCAAGCTCCGGTCGGAGGGCAGGCCGCGCAAGAACGCTGCGCCGATGGCCTGGGCCTCGGCAGTCGTCGGATCAAGCTGCTCCACGGCGGCGCAGCCGCTCGCGGCGGTGGCGTCGGCCGTGGGCGCCGTTGCCACAGACGGCGCGGTCGCCTCCTGGGGCAGCGAGGGCGAGGTGGCCTGCGGCGCCGTGTCAGCAGGCACGGCGGACGGCGCGCTGTCGGGGGCGGCGGTCGGGACGAGGGCGGGCTGGGAGCTGGCGCAGGCGGCCAGGCTTACGGCCAGCAGGAGCGCGAGCGATAGGCGCCGCGCGAGGTCTCGGGACTGCATCGCTTCTCTCCTTCGATAGCGCCGGCGGCATCCAGCGCCGCCGGCAGACACTATGGAGAGACGTCGCCCAGCTCGTCTTAGTTCGCCCAGGTCTGTGATGGGAGCGGAATATCGGCCAATGGTCGTAGACGCACGCCGAGACTGTGACGCCGGGCCAATCGGCAGATGCCCTCGCCGCGACCCTCTGTGGTGCCGCAGGTTCCCAAAGGCCGCTTCTCGGCGGCGGCCGCTCAGCGATTCCCCGGGGTAGCCCCTGCATTGAGTGGCGGGCCGGCGAGCATAGAGCGGCCCGGCGCGCAAAGGGTGACGCCGGCGACAGGGGCGCCCCGGGCGGCGCGGATCGCGCCGCCGGCGCGGCAGGTACGCGCCAGGCGGGCCAGACCAGGGCTCATCGTGTGGCTAGAGCGGCGGCGGGGCATCGGTGTACACCGGCTCGGCGCGCGGCGGCACCGGAAGCGCCGGGGGCGGCGGCATCAGCGCCCAGGCCTTCAGGGGCTCGCCGCAGGCCGCGCAGTGCAGCGTGATCGGCCTGGCGGGCGGGGCCATCTGGCCGCAGTGCAGACAGCGGGGCGGGCTGAACCAGCCGGCCAGCCGCATCAGCAGCGCGCCCAGCCCCCACATAGCGAGCGAGGCCGGGATCGCCGCTGCCCAGAGCGCCAGCATTAGCGAAAGCGCCCCCTCGGGTAAGCTCTGGGCATCGGCCGTGGTGAGCGTCGCCTGGCCTAGGACCGTCAGGATCAGCGGCGGCGCGCCGGCCACAGCCGCCAGGGCCGACAGACAGCGCCGTCTGAAGAGCGGCGGCCGCGGCGCGGTGTACGACCTGAAGGCCCGGCGCGCGATCCAGCGCAACGGGGCCAGCCAGAGGGCGACCACCAGCGCCCAGACGATCAGGAAGACGGGCGCCAGCAGCCAGTCGGACCCGCGCAGCGTGAGCCCGCCAGCGGCGGGAGTGATGGTGCCGCCGGCCACAATCCCGCAGCCGGCGACGGCAGCCATGAGCAGCATCTGCCCGGCCCCCAGCGGGGGGTGCTGCTGGCGGCCGAGCCCCTCGACGAAGGCGGCGCGCTGGACCATGCTGCCCAGCGTGCCCACGAGGGGAGCGACAAAGAAGACACCGAACAGCACGATGAACAGCGCGAGGCTCAGCAGGCTCAGCAGGATGGTGATCGTCGCCAGCCACTGCGCCTCGGCGGCGCTTATCCCGGGCTGGAGGCGCTCGCTGCCCCAGGAGGTGATGAAGCTGCCGAGATGCAGCGGCAGCTGCAGCACGATACTGTTGGCGTTAATGGCAAGGCCGCTGAGCAGCGCGGCGATGAAGACGGTCAGCAGATCGATCTTGAACAGGTTGTGCTGGTCGCGCAGGAACGCAGCCCGCTGCTCGGCAGGAGGGTGGAGGGGCGCGAGGTGTCGCCGAAAGAGCTCCACCAGCATCGCCCCCGGCGCGGCGGGCTGCTGAACCAGGTGCGACGCAGGGCCGACAATGCTCTGGCGGGGCGTAGCTCTGGCGGCGCCGCCGAGCATAACGATCAGCGGCGCCGGGCTGCCCAGCCACTGGAGGGCCCGGGCGTCGGCGTAGTACTCGCGGGCCCGCAGCACGCTTGCCCTGATGATCTCAACCAGCACGACCACGGTAGCCGCGCCAAGGGCGATCGCCACAGGCACCCCCAGACCACCCGCGACCTCCCCCAGCGTGCCGTTGAGGAGCCTGCGGACAATGTGAAAGATCAGATAGGCCTCGGTGAGCACGGCCAGCGCCAGCACGGCCTGTCTGACCGTGCGCCCCAGCTCGATCGAGAAGGTGGTGCGGTCGACATCGCGGTTGGCGATGTGGCCGAGCTCGTGCAGCAGCACCGACTTGAAGCGCTCGCCGGCGGGGGCCTCGAGGAACGCGGCGTGCAGACCCTGGTTCAGGCTGACGTACTGACGGCGGCGAAAGCCGAAGGTTAGCCCGGCGGGCGCTATACTGTCAGCGGTGGCCTCGTTCCAGAACAGGCGCGGGCGCCGCGCCGCCACCTCGGGAAGCCGCGCGACCAGCTGGCCCGCATAGTCGCTCATAGCCTGGAGCGAGCGCAGCTCGTCTGGGCCGCGCGCTGGGGGCGGGAATTCCTTCAGGCCGCGGGCCGCGATAAGCCGGTCGGCCGAGCGCAGGGCGCGCCAATAGGCCAGGCCGAAGACGAGCAGTGCGAACAGCAGCGCGAGGGGCGTGCTGAGCGCCCACGCCGCCGCATCCCCGACGCGCAGCGTGAGCAGCAGCGTATAGAAGGCGAAATCGCCCAGCCCGGCCAGCGTCCCGGCCGCGCCGATAATCAGCAGCAAGAAGCGCATATCTGTCTCGACGGGGAAGGCCAGCGGGTTGAGCTGAGGGGCATGGTGGTGACTGTCAGCCGCCATCGTCGTGCTCCTCTCAGGATTTTTTCGCCAGGGCTAGCCGGGCGATGATCGCGTCGACGACGGCCTGGGTCTGGGCGGGGTCAAGGTTGTAGCGCTGCTGCTGCCTTGCGGCGACGAGCTTGATCTCGGCCGCCACGGCGGCCAGCTGCTCCTGGGTGAGGATGGGCTCGGGCTTCGCGAAGAGCTTGCGCACGGCCGCGACGGCGCGCTCCGGGGCCTCCGTGGCGATGGCCGCCGCCACCGCGCTGAGGATTGCCCCGAGGGCGGGCCCGAGCAAGGGGAAGAGGGTCTGCGAGAAGTTCTGCAGAACCTCGATCATGCCAGCGCCCATAGCCTCGTCCTGGGCGACCACCGGGGCGGCGAAGCCCTCGGGGTCGGCAAGGTAGCGGTCGCGGGTGCGGACATAGAGCGGGATCTCGTTCGGCGCCTGCTCGCGGACCAGGCTGTACGCTGCCTCGTTCACCAGGACGCGCCAGTCCTCATGCTGGATTTGCATCGCCACCTCCTGTATGACGGAAATGCGAGCCCAAGAGGAATGACTATCATTCCCATGATTATAAAGGCCTGACGCGCGCGATCTCTTACAGGGCGCCCAACCATCCGCCATCCCTCTCGGCCCACTTGCCCCAGATAGGAGCGTAAGGTAGGTAGCGATCTGGCCGCAGCAGCGGCTCTCATGCTCAACGAGGTCCATCAGGAGCTGCCATCCCGTGGCAGACCCCCCAGCCGGCGCTATGCGCGGCTGCTGGAGCACACTGTCCGAAAGGCCCCGCAGCTGCTCGATAGCCGCTTTGTGCCCGGCCTCCAGCTGAGCGAGCAGGATCTCGTGCGAGGCGCCGGCCCGGCGGCAGGGGTCTGCGCCCCGCCAGCCCTCACCGACGAAGGCGCCAATGATCTGATCCTCAGCGACGGCCAGGCCAACCACGAGATCCGCGCAGGTCGGCGCGCCCTCGCATGGCGCCCAGGTGCTGCGCCCAGGCGGGATGGCCTGCACGTGGGCCAGCGTGCGCTGACGAAGCTCCGTGAAGTAGTCGATGAAGCCGGCGATGGATGGGGGCGGCCCCGCCGCATCACGCTTCGGCAGCGCCCCAATCCGCTCGGCGCCCATCAGGTGATCCTGGAGCAGGCGGTGGATAAAGCTGTAGCCGCCGCCGACGCGGCGTAGCAGCGAGTAGTCCACGCACGCGTCTAGGAAAGGGACGAGGCTCAGCGGAAGCGCACCTCGTCGCCAGAGCACAAGGCGCAGGGCTGCGTGCGAAAGAACCGGGTAGCCACCATAGACGAGCGCCGTCATCAGACCGCTGGCAACCCCATACTTAACCCCGGCTTGTACGTAACGCCGCAGCGGGATCGAAAAGCCCTGCCAGATTACGCTCAAAGGCGCGCCAGGCTCAATGCTCAGTATGGGGTTCGGCTCGAGCAGCAGCGGGGTAAAGATGCCCCCGACGATCAACCCTGCCAGAATGGTGACGAGCGCCCCGAGGAGCAGGGCCATCCGCGCTGAGCGCCGCACCCCCTGATTAACCACGAAGGCAGAGCTCACCTCATTAGGGGTTAGCCCCCCGAGTCCACCGACGACCAGCGCAAAGGCGCCACCGACCACCAGCGCGAAGAGCGGGGCAAAGCTCCAGCCTCTGGCAAACAGCCCGTTGATGAACCCGACGGCCAGGCCGATCCCCAAGCCCATTTTGCCGACCCGTAGCGCCCGCTTCCCAGACCAGTAGAGCGACTCGACCGTGATGATCGTGCGCGGCTGTCGCATAGGGCCGCCAGCGATGACTGCGACGATGGCGCCAAGGAGGGCAAAGCTGGTTCCACCGACCACCCCCTGCAACGGCCCTACTGTCATCCCCGCGACGAACCCTGTCAGCCCCACGAGTAGCCCGCCCACGAGCAGATCGCGCATGATGCCAGACCGTTCGTTAAGGGCGAGTGTGCGCGGTTGGCCCCCATAGAGCCCGGCGACCAGGGCGCAGACCAGCGCGACCGTGCCGCCGTCAACAAACCCATCGATGGGGGTGCAGAGTGTCAGCGCCACCCCGCCGACGAGCATGGTGCTGCCGAGCCGATCAACCAGGGTGTACCACCAGCGGTCAGCGCTGGTGGGCAGCCAGTCCGGCTGCAGGTGTTCCAGATGAAAAACGGTTTGGGGATGGCGTTGCAGAGCCTTCGCCAGCCAGCGGAGGTACACGAGGGTCTGCTCGCGCCCAACGCGATGCCGCGGCGCCCCCCGCCGGAACATCGCGTCGAGATAGGTCTCCCAAAGCATGCTGTGATAGGCTGGCCCGACGATCGCCTCCGCCGGCTTACCGATGGAGGCCGCCGCCATCACGCTGAGCATCAGAGGGGTGGTCGCGATCTCGCGCAGCGCGGCGTCGCCCGCCAACGCCTGGCGCAGGCCTGCCAGCGCCTCGCCTGATCGATCAAGGTAGGTGACGACCTGGGCATCTCGCAGGGGGTGGATCAGCACCGCGCTGAGCAGCTGGAGCTTCGTCGCGATCGCGCAGTAGTCCGCCTCGCGGGCACAGACCGCGATCGGGACCGGGTGATCGCCACGGTAGTCGTTGACTGCGCGCACGCAGGCGCCGCGGGCGGCGGGCGCCACCTCGTCAAGCCCATCAAGCAGCGGCAGGATGGCATCGCCCTCTACCCATTCGCGTGCCATCTGGCGCGAGACATTAAAGTTGGTATCCAGTTCCTCGGCCATCCAGTCCGCTAACGAGTCGCGGTGGGCCGACCAGGATGCCAGATTGAAGACAATGGGGATGGGCAGCCGCTCGTCGCCCTCGGCCCGGTCGAGCAGGGCGCGGCATAGCTCCAGCAGCAAGGCTGTCTTGCCGGAGCCTGGCGCCCCCAGGATCAACAGGGCGCCGCCGTGCCGGTCAAAGATCTCCGCAATAGCCATGCCGGGCGGGATCGTGGTGGGCGGGCGTGACGTAGCACGTGCAAGGGGGGTGGGCGGTCCGCTGACTGCGTCGGGCTTCTCGCTCAGCGCCAGCTCAAGGTAGGGCTCCTCGGCCAGCAGGCGATCGAGGGGGGCAATCGCGACGGTGCGGACGTTGCGGATCAGGGCTTGGCGATTGCGCTGCTCATGGGGTGTCAGAAGCGAAGCGGGGAGGGCGACGGCGATAGTGATCTTATCGCGGCCCACAACTTCGCCGATGGTGATATCGCCGAAGCTGTTGCCGCTGCCAAAGCTGACCACCGAGTCTCCGGCTGCAATCTCCCGTCCAGCCATAGCGCGCAGCGCTACCATCAGTTCAGGAGCGAGCGGTGCGTTAGCCCGACCACTAATGTGGTTGGCCAGGGCGCGGGCCAGAGTAGGCGCCTGGCTCTGGTGTTCAATCGGCAAGGCCGCCAGTAGCGCTTGCGCGATAGCCTCGACAGACAGCATTCGGTTCTCAGCCGCTCAGCGCAGCAGTGATCTGGAGAGAGAGCCGCTGGTCATTTACTGTACCAGAGACACGAGTAAGTGTCGAGATTATTTTAAGTTAAAAATTAGACCTTTCCGCGCGGCGGATGTGCGCGCCGCCGTGGGCCAGCCCACGAAGCACTTCATTACTGCCACAGGGGTGATGGCGAAGCTAAACCCCTGACCTCCGCCCCACCGGCATGCGCGGCGGTGCCGTCTCCCACAGCAGCGCGACCTCCTCGGGCGTCAGCCCGTAGGCCGCGTTGACCAGATCGGCCAGGCGGCGCTCCAGGCGCAGGGCCTCGGCGCGGCTCTGCTGGGCGGGCGCAGACTGCTCGGCGTAGCCGTCGCGCAGCGCCCGCAGCCCCGCCGGCGAGAGCTTGCCGGCCACCTTCGGCCGCCGCTTCAGCGCCTCCTCCACAAACTCGTCCGCGCTCAGCTCAGCGAACGCCTCCAGCCGCTGCCCCGGCTGCTCCACGCCGAACTCGATGCGCAGCCAGTCGAGCATATCGCGCCGCACCTGCTGCCCCGCCCTAGTGATAGCGATTAGCCGCTCTACCGCCGGCCCCACCTCGGCGCGGGCGGCGTCGGTGGGCGGGGCGACAGGGATGTTGATGAAAAGCTCACCGACAGGGCTTAGCGCTTCATCTTTCATGTGTGGCAGATAGCGCCAGTTATGCCACCACATCAGAGGCGAGTTTAGGACAGCGAGTAGGTAGGGGTCTGTCTTGGGCAGTAGGAAAACCTTGTTGTTTGAGAAGAAGCCGCTTGTCTCGACACAATAGGATGGGTGAAACTGTATCTCTTGATACAGCAGCTTTGGCTGCTCAAAGAGCTTCCAGTAGTCGACCGAGTCCTGGATCTCATACCACCTGTATGAGCCTGGCTTTCGCCCTGCCCATGCAGTGTCAGTCCAGTCTTTAGGCCGTGGCTCTAACTTCTCGCGGAGCTGGAGCAGGTGATTCTTGAGCGCCGGGTAGGCGTCGATGTCGATCCCGCGCCGGGCAAAGATCATCCAGAGGCCGTCCCACTCCGGCGTCCAGCGCTTGATGTCCTGCCCGCGCAGATACGGCTTGATGATCTCCGCCGAGCGCGGATCCTCGCGCAGCAGGCGCTCCCTGGTCGGCGTGTCGATCAGGAAGGCCTCGTTGAAGCCGGTCAGCACGCCGCGATAGGGCTTGACGCCGGCGAACTCGGCCAGGGGCACGCCGGCGCGGCGGATCTTCTCCATCAGGTCGCCGGCGCCTGAGGACTCTAGGCCCCATGCGGCGCGGCCCAACCTGCGCTGGGGCACCGGGTGGCTGTAGCGGGCCACGTAGCTCTCCAGGCTCACCAGCCTCAGCGCCTCGCGGGGAAAGCTCGTCACCTGCACCTGGCGCTCGCCCAGGTCGGCGCCCTCGGCGGGCTTCTCGACCACGATGATCACCGGGAACACATCGGCGCCCTCGAAGATCGGGGCGTGGCCGAAGTCCACGATGCGCTCGATCGCCGTCTGCTCGGCGAAGAAGCCGCGCAGGCCCTCGCCGTAGCCGGCGCGCAGCCACTTGTTCGTGACGATGTAGCTTAGCCGCCCGCCGGCCCGCAGCAGGCGCAGCCCCTGCTGGTAGAAGTAGACGTACAGGTCGGCCACCCCGTGGTACGTCTCCGGGTACGCCGCCTGGAGGTAGGGCTTGACGGGGCCGAGCTGCTCCTGGCGCACGTAGGGCGGGTTGCCGACCACGGCGTCAAAGCCGGCCCGCTCGCCCAGCGGGCGGCCGTGGCGGTCGTAGAAGACCTCGGGGAACTCCAGGTCCCAGTGGAAGAAGCGCTGGGCGGCCCTGAGCTGGCGCACCTGCTGGAGCAGGGGCTCATAGGCGGGCATGGCGAAGCTGCCACCATCGCGCCTGGTGGCGTACTCGGCGAGACTCTTCCAGAGGCCCGGCTCCCTGGCCTTTTGCCCGGACGCTCATGATCATCGAACGAATGATATCGATGGCGGTCGGCAAGGTCTCAATGGTGATGTCAGCGAGAATGACATGGCTCACCTCGCCGAAAAGAATGTACCCGATGCGTTCAAGGGTCAGGTCGGCATTCGCAAAGCCGGCGAGATCACGGAACTGGCGCAGCCCCTCACAGGCATCGCGCGCGTCAACAATTTCGAAGCGACGATCCTCGGCAGCGAGGATGAGTCCGACGACGATCTGCGCACCCGCGCGAAAGTTCGCTTGCGCGGCTTGAGCAAAGGCACGCTGTTTGCGCTG
>JAAXUL010001270.1 GCA_013336035.1 Chloroflexales bacterium | reverse complement strand
CGCCCACATGGCCATACCCGCCGACGTGGCCGACCCCGCCGCCTGCCGCGCCCTGGTCGGGGCGACGGCGGCCCGCTTCGGGCGCGTCGACATGCTGGTCAACAACGCCGGGGTCGGCCTGGCCGGCCCTGTCGCGGCCCTGGCCCCCGCCGACCTCGAGCGGGCCCTGGCCGTAGACCTGTTTGGCCCCCTGCATCTGATCCAGGCCGCCCTGCCCCATATGGCCGGCCGCGGACAGATCATCAACCTCTCGACCGTCCTGGCGGCCCAGACGCTGCCCTACCTGGGCGGCTACGCCGCCGCCAAGGCCGCCCTCGAGCGTCTGAGCGAGGCCCTGCGCATGGAGCTGCGGGGCAGCGGGGTCGCCGTCACCGTCGTGCGCCCCGGCACGACGCGCACTGGATTCACGGCCAACCGGCTGGGCTCCGGCCGTGAGCTGCGCCGCCTCGCGCCCCGCGGCGTCTCCCCCGAGGCGGTGGCCCGCGCCATCCTGCGCGCCGCCCGCCGCGAGCCCCGGCTGGTCTATGTGACTTTTGGGGATCGGCTTGGCGTTTGGCTGTCGCGGCTCATGCCCGGTGTGGTAGAGCGCGCGCTGAGCCGGGCGATCAGGTGGGAGGGGCCGCCGCCCGCCGCCAGTTGAATAGCGGAGACATCGTGATCGTCTCTGACCCTCGACCATACTATCGAACCCCCGCCATCGACGCGGATGGCCTGCGCGTGGTCTTCCTCTACGCGGGCGACCTTTGGCTTGTGGCCGCAGAGGGAGGGACCGCCGAGCGGCTTACAGCCCACCCGGCCTACCACTTCTGCCCCCGCTTCAGCCCCGATGGCGCGAGCCTGGCCTTCAGCTCGAACCGCAGCGGTAGCGGCGACGTGTATGTGCTGCCGTTTGACGGCGGCCAGGTGCGCCAGCTCACCTTCAACGATGAGTACTGCGCCGTCGAAGACTGGACGCCGGATGGCCAGGCGATCTACTTTACGTCCGACCGCGAGCAGATCGGCTCCTCGATCTACCGGGTCGGCCTCGACGCCGGCACGCCCGCCCTGGTCTACAGCGAGCCCTACGAGCAGCTCGGCCAGGCGAGCATATCGCCCGACGCGAGCCTGGTAGCCTTCAGCAACATCCGCGAGCGCTGGTGGCGCCATGGCCCCAACCCCTACGCCCCCGGCGAGATCTGGGTTGGCCCCAGCGCCGAGCCATCCGGCTGGAGCGACGGGCACTACGCGGCCCTGCGCATGGTGGCGGGCCCCGGCAGGCCCAACGGCCACCCGGCGATGGCCGCGCCCTACGCGGGCCGCAACGCCTGGCCGCTCTGGTCGCCCGACGGGCGCGGCCTCTACTTCGTCAGCGACCGCGACGGGGCCGAGAACCTCTGGTATGCCGAGCTCGAGGGCGCCCCGCCCCGGCAGATCACCCGCTTTCAAGACGGGCGCCTGCTCTTCCCCCAGATCGCGCGGCGCAGCGGCATGATCGTCTTCGAGCGCGACTGGCAGATCTGGCGCCTCGACCCCGTCACCGGCGAGGCCGCCCCCATCCCGATCAGGGCCCGCGCCGACAGCAAGGTCACCCCCGTGCGCGAGGAGAGCTGGTACCGCGGCTTCAGCGAGCTGCGCCTTAGCCCTGACGGCAGGAAGCTCGTCTTTGTCGCCCGCGGCGAGATCTTCGCGGACTTCGCCGATAAAGAGACCGACCGCGACCTGCGCCAGGGGCCGTCGTTCCGCGTCACCGACACCAGGGCCCGCGAGAGCCAGATCGCCTGGACGCCCGATAGCCGCAGCCTGCTCTATGTCTCGGACCGCCACGGCGAGGACGAGATCTACCGCTTCGACTTCATCGCCCGCCAGGAGGCCCGCCTCACCGAGGACCTGACGCCCAAGGGGCTGCCGCGGGTCTCGCCTGACGGCAAGTGGGTGGCCTACATCAACGGCCTCGACTCGCTGCGCCTGCTCAGCCTGTCCGGCGGCGAGCCCCGCGAGCTCTGCCGGGCCCGCTTTGTGGTCGCGGTCGACCTGGCCTGGTCGCCCGACTCGCGCTGGCTGGCCTACCTGGCCCACGATGAGCGCTACTTCAGCAATATCTACCTGGTGCCCGTCGAGGGCGGCGCGCCGCGCCAGATCACCTTCCTGAGCAACCGCGAGGGGGGCAACCTGCACTGGGCGCCCAACGGCCAGTTTATCGTCTTCACCACCGAGCAGTATCGCGCCGAGGCGCAGATCGTCCGCGTCGATCTGCGCCCCCCGTCGCCACTCTTCCGCGAGGCCGAGTTCGAGAAGCTGTTCGAGCGGAAGGAGTCCGTCGAGCAGCGCTCAGAGCCCGAGCCCCGCCAGGAGCCCGACGACGTCGAGACGAGCCCCGTCGAGCAGATCGCGGTCGAGGTCGGCACAGACCCGGAGCGCCCGCCGCCGGCAGATGGCCCGCCGCCAGTAGACGGCGTGCCGGATGCGCCGGCCACGTTCGAGGAGCTCGAGACGATCGCCCTGCAGTTGAAGAGCGAGGGAACGG
>JAAXUL010000448.1 GCA_013336035.1 Chloroflexales bacterium | reverse complement strand
CCTCTCTGCTAGTGATGCACTAGCGAGAGTCTAGGCCGTTTCAGGGGTGGGTCAATTCTCCGTCGGCGATCTGGGTCAATTCTACACCGGCCTGTACACTCTGGAGCTTGCCCAGGGTAAAGGCCCGGGCCAGCGCCACGCCCAGTGCGGTATCGTAGGCGCGCAGCTGGGCGCGCCGGGTGAGCACCGTGCCGGTGAGGCCGGCGCTGTAGAGGCTGGAGTGGGGCGTGCCGTTCGAGCTGAGGAAGTGGATGGGGATGCCCTCCTCGCTGCACGCCCGGATCGCGTCGCTGCTGATGCCCACGCCGCCGCCGCTGACCAGCACCTGCTGGAGGTGCATGATCGGCACCTCCTGGAGCCGCGCCTTGTCCTTGCTCACGCGCAGGCGGCCCTGGTGCTTGCTGATGAAGCTGCCCTTCTCGTCCACAAACAGGTACATCGTGGCGCTCCACTGTCGTCGCTGTCGGGGCCAAGAGTGACCCCGTGCCCAACCCCGGGCCGATAATAGAGAGAAGAGAGTAGATTGGTAAGGTGCATGCCCAGAGGGCTACGAGAGCAGGTCTCGCGCTCGCTACAGAGCGTAGGCGAGGTCTGCTTCAGCATTGGTGGGCGCGGCGCATGGGTCAACAACGCTGTACCAGCCGTCGCCCTTGACGGCGTTCTTGCCCACGTGCACCAGGCTGCCCCAGGCCAGCAGCTCGCGCAGCGGGCCGAGCTCGCCCGCGAACGTCGCGCTGCCCACCAGGCCGCCGATGGGCGTGCGGCGCTGCTGGCGCGAGGAGGAGCTGACCACATCGACCCAGCCCGTGCGGTCCTCGGCCACCCGCACGCCCTCGGCGAGCTCGAGCAGGGCGCGGAAGTCGATGCCGAGCGGGCCCTCGCCGTAGGCGATCGAGAGGTCGTCGAGGCGGCGCATGAGGCGCTGGACGAGCGGGCGCAGGGCGATGCGCTTGAGCAGACGGTCCTGCTCGATCAGGCGCAGGGGCGTATGAAAGTGCAGAGTGATAGCGTCGGCGGGCAGCGTGGCGGCGTAGGCCCGCACGGCCCCAGCATCAATCGGGAGGCCGGGCTGGCGCACCTGGCCGGTGCCCGCGGTGTAGAGCGGCTGGTGTTCGCCGGTGAGCGGATTGACGGCGGCGATCTCGCCGAGGCGCAGGGTGCCGCGCCGGCCGCCGAGCTGGGGCAGGCGCAGGCCGAGGCCCTCGCGCTCGAGCTCGCCGGCGGCCATCACCACATAGGGGAAGAGGGCAGCGGCCGAGCCGAAGAGGGCCAGGCCAAAGCGCAGAGGCTCGCCGGGGGCATAGGTGCGGGCGCCGTCGCGGGGCGGGCGGACGACGTAGGGGCGGGGGCGCTGCTCGCCGCCCTTCTGGCCCTCGTCGCGCATGGGCGCGAGCAGGGCGGCCACGGGGCAGACGCCCATAAGCGGGCACTGGTCGCAGGCCGGCGCGGCGCGGTTGGCGCAGAAGCGGCCCCAGAGCGCCCCGGCGACCGCACCGCGCAGCGCCGAGCCGCTCTGCTCTCCCAGGGCCACGGCGGTCAGTGCCGTGGCGGTGAAGGTGAGGTGGTGTGTGGTGAGCACTAGGCGATCCTCTCGTAGAGGCTGAAGCCCCGGCTGCTGCGGGTCAGACGGTAGGGGAGTGCTACTTGATAGGGCACTCTATCCTTCCCAGCCGACAACTTCTCATCTGAGTAGATGTTGACCTTGGCAAATGACAGACTCGTAGCGCAGTCGTCAAGCATCTGAAACACACCACGAGACTCTGTGTATCCTCCTTCTAGCGAGTGGTTTATGGGAACATAGCCCTGCCGTGTGGGCAAACGCTCTGTGAGCGCTGCCGGACTATCGACTTGGAACAGGCAGCCACGCTTGCCGAAATACGTCACCTGCAACAGCAGTGGGGCCAGTAAATCGGCATCTTGCCTAGTACTCACCTCTAGCGCGACCCCAAGCGGCCCGTTGTAGTGTACATATTCACGAAAGGCAACGCTGCGAATGAAGGGGCCAGCACCGCCGCCTTCGCCCTCATCGCCCTCGTCATCTTCCTTGTTGTCAGCACCACCCTTGGTACGGCGTGGCTTAAGGATACGCACAAAGCAGTTATTAACGACCACCTGTGGTGGAGGGCTAAGCGCGACACCGAGATCACGGATCAGCGGAAAGAGGACTGAGCCGCTTGCCTGGCCGTAGAGGCGTAAGGCGACATCAAGCAGCGCCATCTTGATGCTGAACGGCGTCGGCACCAGTAGGCTACGCCCGCCGGTTGAGGTGGCATCGGCAGGCTTAAGCGAGAACATGCTCACCTGATGATAGACTGCCGTTAACCACATCAGCGCTTCCCCTTCCCGAACTCTGGCAGCCGATACGGCTGCGTAGCCGCAATGAGGCTGCCCATCTGCTCTGTAAACTCACCCAGCGAGTCAAAGGGGTACAGCGCTATCGCATTGGGGTGCAGCTTGTTGAGCCCATCGGCGATGCGCTGAAGCTGTACGCGATACTCTGGGTCAAGCCCGCTAAAGGCCGGTGCTGGCATAATGCCGCTGCTGACCGCAACCACGCCTTCGAAGCCCGCTATATGTGGTGCCTGCGTGTTGCGGTGCGCGCCGTCCAGATGCAGGAAGGTGTACAGCACGCTCTCTAGCAGCGCCTGCGCACGCTTCGTGCGGCTATCGCCCTGTTCCGCCTCATCGGCAAGCCCATCAGGGTAGTGCTGGGCAATATCGTTATAAGCCACCCGCGCCAGCTCAACGTGACAGACGATCGCGTAAACACCAGAGGATGCGGGGCGGTGGAAGAGATTCTGCCCTAGGTTCGAGCCATCGCTAGCCTTCTTCTCTAGCCCGCTGTCAGCAACGTACTTGGTGTGCAGGTAGCTCTCGGTTTTGGTCACCCCTGGCACCCCAACCGTCCAACCAAACTCAACCAGTGATTTGCGCGGCGTAGACTTCTTGTTTGCCGTCACCAGGATACCCGCCACATCGGTCAGGGCGCACGTCTTGATGATGTAATCTATGAGCGCCGGATCTTTCTGGGCACTAGCCTTCTTCGCCTCGTCACTATTGTCAAAGTCCCAGTTGATGCGGTTGGCATTGCCGATCTGTGCGCCCTGCGAAAGCGGCAGGCCATAGTGTTGTGCCAGGCGGCGGAAGTGATCGGCCTGGATGTGCTTGAGCATATCGCCGCTGATCGCGTTAACCCGCGCTGGCTCGGGGTTTCGCCCGCTGCCTGTGACGATGTAGACCTGGCGTGTGTTGAGTTGGTTACCCTCGCTGCCCTCATTGTTCAGGGCGTGCAGATCCAGAATGGCCCGCCCGCTAATGGCGACGGAATAGATTGAGCGTGGCTGTGTGGTCATGATTACTCTCCCTCATTGTCGGTCGTATTGTCGGCATCACTCTCATCGTTCGACTGGGTATTCGTGTCATGGTCGCCGGACTGATTACTGGCAGCCTGCTCCTGCCGACTCTTTGTAGCCGCGTAGCCATAAGCAACGAGCATATTGCAGACGAGGGCGACGCTATCGCTGTTACTGCCGTATTTCTGGATCAGCTTCAGCACGTCGTCTAGGTCGCTAATGGCAACCCGCGAGCGATAGCGCCCACGCCCGTAATTTGGGTCGTTCTTGCGCTGCTCACTCGTGTTTTCGTACACCTGATCGGTTTCGGTGTTGTAAAGCTGGAGGAACTCGGCGAGCGTGGCAATAAAATCGGCGGCACTGTCGGTCTTGCGGCGCAAATTGTTGCCCAGCCCGTAGCGCACATCGTAGAGCGGCTTGTCGGGTCGCTTGCCAGTCTTAAAGTTGGCGAGTTGACGCTGCGGGATCACGGTGCTCTGCCTGATGGCGTAGGCGATGTTGTGGAAGCCTGAATGCACTTCCGAGGTGCTGACGAAATCGAGCGGGTCTACCTCTGGCATGTCAATCCTCCTAATGATCGGGTCGAGGGGCGCGGCGCGCAACTGACTGGGATCGGGGCTTTCTAGTGGGGTAAAGATCCTCCTGATGATCTGATCGAGCGCACTGACGCTCATCTGACGGATCCGCTGGGTTTCAGGCAACGTGCGAACAACGTGCTCGCCATAGCCGGCACAGAATGCGAACAACGCATCGGTTCGCCCACCGAGGAAATCGCGATAGGTGTCAAGCAAATTGTTTTGCTCTTGAAAGGTCTCGTTGAGCGGGCGGATGATCGCCTGATGTTCTTCGATGACCTCTTGCACAGATGCGGCATCGTCGCTTGTTCGCACGGTGTGATTCAGCCAGGGCGGCAGATCTAGCGACGAGAGATTGATCATCGTGAACGAGTTTTGGCTGAGCAGTACATAATTAGCAACCGCAAACCCCTGCACCGTGTTGCGTGGATTAAAGTCCAGATCGGTTGCGGGGTCATCGTTCCTGGCTGCCCGACAGTACGAGAGATAGGCGTCAGCGTAATCCAGCGAGGTCAGCACATCGGCCTTGATCGGCCCGGCGCTGCTTCCATCGAGTGAGCGCTTGAAGCGGGTAAAGATAGCCTCGTGCTGGTTCAGATCGAGCTTGGCTGGCACCAAAACATAGGTCTTACGCATCCCCTCATCGGTGAACGCACGAGGCGCAGCGGCGGTGAATAATCCAACCGCTTTCAGATATTCAAGCAGCCAGAACACGTCTTCGTTACCCATTGCAAGCTGGTTGGCTTTGGGCTGATTCTGGCCTTTGCCCATACTTGGGTTAAAGACCTGTGATGCGGTTAGGCGTGGCTTAACCCCCTCCAGCTTAACCTCTTTCGCCCAGGCTTTGGCGATGATGCCGAGATCGGCCTCTGGCGTTGCAAACATCTGGAGGATTGCCCGCAGGTTTGCCGCTTGATAGCCAGCCTCAAGGGTTTGTACCCACTGCGTCACCGCCTGATTGTGAATGGCCTCGACCTGCATGCGGTAGTCACCAATGAGTAAGGCGACATCACGGTTGCGGTACTCAGACTGGTGACTGGCGCGCAGTTCTGAGATTTCGTCACGGGTCATCCGCTTCGTCTGGCGCTGTTCTTCGATGAGTGCGTTCGCTTTACGGATGCCATCCCAGATCGCATTGTAGTCAATCGGGATAATACACTCAGGGAGAGCCTGCTTCTCTGGCTTAGGCTTGCTAAGCGCTCCCGGCTTGGCTTCCTTTGGTTTAGCAACGCGCAACACTGGCCGCGCCAAATCGTATGGGAGGCGGCTTATGCTCAGCCACTCCTCACAGATCGGTTCCGGCACGTGAACGGCAAAGGCTGCGCCTTGATCTTCGATCTGCACCTTGCAGGAAAATTCATAGCGACCGTCGGGCAAGCTCTTGAGCAGCGCCTGGAGCAGAAGGGCTGTCCCGTAAGCCAATAGCGGATCGGCAAGTGTGCCGCTACGCTTCGCGACGTAGTAGGTATCTTGATACATGCCTTACGCGCCTCCTTCCAGTGCATGCCCATCGCACAGCCGTAGCGCTCGCACGATCAGGACATAGAGCAACCACTGGCCCAGGTCTTCGCTCTCGATAAGTTGATCACTCAGCGCCCCGTCGTTCGTTTGCCGCTTGATGGTCATCTTTGTTTCTTTACTAAGCTCACCGGGCAGATCGGCGGCAATGAGAGCTTCCGCAACCGCTGTTGTGCTGCTAGGGTGGAGGGTGTACGCCTCGACACTATCAACAAATGGGGCATGGTGCCGCGCAATTGCGGTAAAGACGGCGCGGCTAACGCCCTCATGCCCATCTAAGGTGCGCTGAATGATCGGCCATGCGGCGCAGGCACCTTCCGCAGCGTGGTGTGGGCGCTTGTGGCGTTTCGAAACCTCATCTTCCTTCTGTTTATGCAGCGGATGGACGCCTGGCTTGTAGTGGGTATGGACAATCATCATGGTGTGATCCTGCGGCTCGCCAATGGCTTCTTGGTAGGCGTGCGACCACTGCTGCCATTCATCGCGTAGCTTGCCCAGATCGTGCAGCGCAATCGCCAGCCGTACGCCACGGGCAAGTTGGTCGGCGGTACAGCGAAAGCGCGGATCACGCTCAAGGCGTTCACCGGCAAGCCTAAGCTGCTGTTCCAGCCCACTCTCACGGTAGTAGCGCAGCATACGCTGAATATGCTCCGCGTAGCTCTCCAGGTTATAGTTGCCCAGAAGTGGTGACGCTGACTCGCGTGTTGGCGGCTCTTGCTGCAACTCAGCGACAACAATTGGGTTCACAGCGGGCGTCAGACGAAAGCCAAGCCGTCGGCTATAGGCGACAAGGTCAGGATGAACGACAAAGATAGGCGAGACATCAAGCTGGGCGACATCGCTGACATGTTCCCACTTGTAGATTGGGCGACGGCGTGACTCCTGCGTAAAATCCGACAGCTCGACCGGATACTTAAGGCTCCATTCCGGTTGTGCGCCCTCTGCTTCTTGCAAACGCTTAAACCAGCCCCGTAGCGTGCCCTGAAAAAGCGAGAAGCCGCGCCACGCATAGGGATTCAAGATGGCCTTATTGGGATCAGGATGCACCAACAACGTGCGCGAATCGACCTTGCGGATCAACACCGGGCGCACCTGCTTATCACCCTGGAAGGTTGCTAGGCTCAGTAGATCACAAGTTGATCATGGCGACGGGAGGCTGACTTCAGAGCGCGTCCCATAGAGACGTTCGATGGCCCGATTGAGGAATTGGCGCATGCGGTCAAAGCGAAACTGGGCGCGGGCGACCC
>JAAXUL010000036.1 GCA_013336035.1 Chloroflexales bacterium | reverse complement strand
CCCTGGGCGGGCTGGGGGCCGCCGCCTTTGTGCGCGGCGCCTACCGCACGGCCCGGGCGCGCATCGAGGAGAGCCTGGAGCTCTACGCGACCCTCGAGCGGCCATGGGAGCGAGCCCTGGCCCTGAACGACCTGAGCTTTGCGCTCTACTGGTTGGGCGAGTTCGACCGGGCCCGTTCCCTTAGCACCGAGAGCCTGGCCGTGATGAGCCGTCTGGATGACCCGCGGGGCGCCGGCTACGCGCTGCTTGGCCTGGGGGCCGCCGCCCTGCAGCAGAGCGACGCCGCGGCCGCCCGGGCCCGCCTCGAGGAAGCCCTGGCCAAGCTACGCGCTGTGGGCGACGCCCGCGGCGTTGGCCTCGTGCTGACCGATCTCGGCCAGGCGGCCCTGGTCGGGGGCGATCACGCGGCCGCCCGAGCCGCCCTCGACGAGGCGATAGCGGCCCTGGCGGCCATCGGCGACACCTGGATCACGGGCTTCACGATGGTCTACCTGGGCGACCTCGAGCAAGCAGAGGGCCGGCCGGAAGCGGCCGCCGCCGCCTTCGCCATGGCCTTATCGCCCCGCGCCGGCGGTCGCGACCTGGCCCAGACTGTGCTGGCCCTTGAGGGGCTCGCCGGCGCCGCCGTAGCCCTGGGGCACCCCGAGCGGGCCGCAATCCTCTTCGGCGCCGCCGCGGCCGCGCGGGCCGCGATGGGTCTGCCACCCCTGCCGACGCGCCACGCCCGCGTAGAGGCCGCCATAGCCGCCACCCGGCGGCGGCTGAGCGCCCGGGCCTTCGCCGAGGCGCTGGCCCACGGGCACGCCATGCCTCTCGATAAGGCCATCGAATTGGCCCTGCGGCCTCTGCCCGCGGCCTCACTAGAGGCCCGCCCGCCGACGAGTGGGCCGCCTGTGGTGCCTATCGCCATGGCACCACAGGGCCTTGCCCCCGCCACGCCGCGCAGCGGAGAGGGGGCAGCGGGCGAGGTCGACGATCTCACCGCTCGCGAGCTAGAGGTGCTGCGCCATGTGGCCGGCGGGCTCAGCAACCAGGCTATCGCCGCGGCGCTGAGCCTGAGCATCTACACCGTCCAGGCCCACCTACGCTCGATCTACGCCAAGCTCGGCGTCAGCTCGCGCTCTGCCGCCGGCCGCTACGCATGGGAGCACGGGCTGGCCGGCGACGAGCCGGCAGGGAAGTGATAGCGCCGCCCCATCACAGAGGCGGCGGCCAGGATCACGACGGGCGCAGCCGGCGCCTATGCTGTGTGCTCCAGCATCTCCATCTCGCGGCGTGCGATCGCGCTCTGCGGGTTGATGCTGAGGGCTCGCTCGAGGCAGTAGCGGCGCCGCGCGCGGTCCGAGAGCTGCATATAGAGCCAGAGCCAGTCGAGCTCGAGGCTCGAGGCGGCCCGCAGCGCCATATCGAAGAGCTCAGTCTCACGGGCGGCAGCATGGACAGTGAGACGCTCGACGGGCTCGCCTGTCAGCGAGACGCCCCCACGAGCCATAGAGGAGAGAGTCATTGTCTTGCTCCTTCGTAGTGACACGACGGCGCGTGGGAGCGAAAACCGCGGGCCCACGCGTCGTCGCGACTGGTTAGTGTGGTCGGGCGTGTCAGGCGCGGGCACGCTCAGCGCGCATGTGCTCGGCCATGGTCTGCATCACCTGGACGGCAAAGTAGGGTGTCTGCTGAACCAGAAAGAGGAAACGCGAGCGGTCGATTGGCGCAAGGGCGCAGTCGGTGCGGGCAATAGCCGAGGCGCTACGCGGCGCGGCGTCGATCAGGGCCAGCTCGCCAATCAGCTCGCCTGGGCCGAGGGTGCCGATCACGAGGCCCTCGTCCTCAATGGTCACGGTGCCGGCAGTAATCACGAACATACGGTTGCCCGCATCGCCCTTGGCGAAGATCGTCTCGCCCGCGGTGTATCGCTCGAGGTCGTGGGCCCTCTGGAAAGTATTGAACCGGATTGCCACGTTACGCTCCTTGCTGCGGGGCGGATACTCTGCACCAAGAGTAACAACGATGGCGCCCAGGCACATCGTTGGTTCTAACTATAATTCCCGGCGGCAGCATAAGGCCGCCCCCTGAGCAGAGGGCGGCCTGGAAAGGGCGAGGCGCGCTAGGCCTGAGAGGCGATCAGCACATTGCTGATGACGAGCAGCAGCAGCACGGCCAGCGAGGCCAGCGGCGCCCAGCGGCCGAGGCTGCGCAGAGGGTTGCGGGCGCCGACAGCCATATGGGCCAGGGCCGAGGCGATGATGCCGATGATCGGGTGCAGAATGAAGGGGAAGCCCAGGTAATAGGCCGCGGCGCCAGGGATGCTAACCAGCTTCAGGATCCAGAGCAGGATGCCGAGGCCGACCTGTAGATCGACCAGGACCGGGAAGATGCGCGCGATGGGCGTCCGCGAGACGTCGGCCTTGTAGGTGACGGTCAGGTAGATGGCGGCAGCCACGATCAGCACCGGCAAGATCATCTCTCCAAATACGCTGTGGATCTGAAAGATCAAGTCCATAATGCGTCACTCTCCTGGCCGCACACAGGCGCGGCGCGAATAGTCAACTCTGACTAAGGACCCACAAATGATTGTATATTCTCTCACAAGATTTGTCAAATCGCTTCGTTGCGCTTGAGGGCCTCGTAGAGCGCGATCGTCTCAGGCAAGGGGTCCATCGCAAGCTCGTCGCGCAGCGACTGGGCGCAGCGGGTGTAGCTGCGCAGCGCCTGCGAGCGACTACCGGCGCGGGCGTGGGCGCGCATCAGAGCCTGGTAGGCCTCCTCGTAGCAGCGGTCGCGCCGCAGCACCTGCTCGCAGAGCTGGACAGCCTGGGCCTGGTCACCCTCGGCGCTGAGACGAGTGGCATAGCTGACAGCGATAGAGAGGAAGCGGGCCGTGAGCCGCTCGCGCTCTTCGGTGGTCCAGGGGTCATAGAGCGACTCGGCCAGGTAATCGCCGCGGTAGAGGCTAACGGCGATCTGGGCGTTGCGACGGGCGAAATCGGGGTCGTCGCTCGCGACGGCGGCGGCGGCCCGCAGCTCGAACTCATCGACATCGATCCAGACGCCGTACGAGGGCGCGAAGCTATAGGCCAGCCCCTGCCGCCGCACAAAGAAGGGCGCCACGCGAGGTGGCCGGGCCGGCTCGAGGGCCGCATTGAGCGCGTTGAGTGTCACCTTGAACTGGCGCTCGGCGGCATCAAGGTCGGCATCGGGCCAGAGCCAGGCGCAGATCTGCTCACGCTGGACCCAGTGGCCTCTATAGGTGAGCAAGAGCTGGAAGAGCTGGCGAGCTTTCTCACGCTGCCACTCGCGGGCCTGGATCTCCTGGGCGCCGCGCCAGACGCGGAAGCTACCAAGCATCTGGACGCGCAGTGTGTAGCCGGGGTGATAGTCCTCGACGGTATCATCGGCGGCGATAGTGGGGAAGCCCTGGCGCAGCAGCAGGCGGGCCAGGTCGCCATAGCCCTTCAGGGCGCGCCCGCGCAGGAGCAGCGGCACGAGCGTAGCCATATCGCGAGGGCCAAAGAGGCTGGGGCCGACCAGCACGCCGATATAGCTATGCTCGGCGACAGCGCCAAGCAGGCGACCGATCTCGCTATCGGCGGCATCGCTATTGCCGGCTCGCACGGCGAGGATGGCCCGCCAGAGCGTGGTGAGCGCGAGCCCGTAGGTGTCGCCGCCGCGGGCAAAGCGCTGGCGAGCCTGCTCGAGCCACTCGGCGGCGCGCAAGTCGCCGGCGGCGGCGGCGGCGCCGCCGAGGGCCAGCAGAATGAGCGCGGCGGTCCACTCATCGCCCGCGGCGGCCGCGATCTGCAGGCCCTCGCGGGCGTCGGCCTCGGCCCGGGGCAGGTCGCCATCGTGCCCATAGAGCAGCACGAGGCCCATATAGCCCTCGGCGCGCGTGCGCGTGACGCCAACGAACTGGATGATGCTCATAGCGGTGGCGTAGCGCTGGAGTGCCGGCGACGAGTCATTGGGCGAGACAAGCTGGTAGGCGTGGCCCAGGCGCAGCTCGGCGATCGCCTCGGTCAGGCGCGAGCCAATCTGCTGTGACTCGACGAGGCCGCGGCGCGCCATCGCCAGGGCCCGCGTGCCGCTGCCCAGCATCGCATAGATCAGCGACAGCAGCAGCAGGGGCTCGCGGTGGGCGCCCGGCCTATCGGCGCCATCGAGCGACGCGGCCTCGGCCCACATCTGGGCCTCGAGCTGCTGGCGGGCCTCGTTCAGCCGGCCGGAGCGCAGCAGGAGGCGCGGGGGCAGCGGGCTAGCCGCGACGGGGGTGGTGGGCCCGGCCCCGATAGGTTCAGCCGCCCCAGAAGGCGTGCTGCCCGCCTCCTGGGCCCGGGCAGCATTCTCGAGGATCAGGGCCACATCGGCACGCCCGCGATTGGCCCAATTCTCGGCCTGCATGCGAATAAGCCCGGCCCGCTCGGCAGAGCGCGTGCGGGGGAGCAGCTTGAGGGCCCGTTTGAGCAGGTCGGTGGCGTGGGCGGGCTGGACAGTGTCGAGGTAGACCTCGGCCTGGCCGCGCAGAGCCTGCACCTGTCCATCGAGGTCGCCGATCGCTGCGAAGGCATACTCGGCGGCGATATAAGCGCGCAGGGCCTCCTTATAGCGCCCGATCTGGCGCAGGGCGGCGGCCTGCACCTCAAGCAGCCGAGGGGTCTCGCGCGAGGCGTGGGGCAGGCGGCGAGCCCACTCGAGCATCTGCTCGGCGCGCCCCGAGGCCATCAGCGCGGGGGCGAACTCGACCAGCGCCTCGGCGGCCGCATCCTCATCGCCGAGCAGCAAGAGGTGGTGCATCACCCCCTCGGGGTCATCGCAGCGCCGGTAGTACCAGGCGGCGCGGCGGTGCATCTCTTGCCAGGCAGGCAGCGAGCGCTGGGCGCGCCGCTCGAGGAAGGTGCGGAAGATCGGCTGGAAGGCGACAAAGCCCTCGGCATCGTGCTCGATAAACAGGTGGCGGCGCTCGAGGGCGGCGAGGTAGGGCCCGGGGGCGACCCCATCGGCGAGCAGAGTGCAGAGGTCTGGGATAAGGCGGCGCAGGCCGGCGGTCTGGAGCAGGAAGCGCTGCAGATCGGCGGGCAGCTCATCGAAGACCTCGCGGGCCAGGTAGGCGTCGAGGGGCGCCGGGCCGCCGAGGCCAAGGGCGAGGCGCCAGTCCGCCGCGCCAATGGCGGCCTGGACGGCGAGGGGCCAGCCGCGAGAGGCGACGAGCAGGGCCTCGAGGCTGGAGGGCGAGTCGGGGGGCGGCGGCTGGCCGGCGAGCGACCAGAGGGCGCGAACCTCGTCGAGGTCGAAGGCCAGATCGGCGGGGCCGACGGCCAGCAGCTCGCCGCGCAGGCGGGCGGGCGCGAGCGCGGCGAGGGCCGGCTCGGCCCGGGCCGCGAGGGTAAGGTGAAGGCGCAAGGGCTGGATCGCGATCAGCCGCTCGACGATCGAGCGCAGCTCGGGGCTTGCGTCGACGAGGTGGTAATCATCGATCACAAGCAGAGTGTCGTCATCGAGGGCGGCGGCCAGCTCATTGACGAGAGCGTCGAGGGCAGGGCCGACATCACCCGCGGTGACGCGGCTGAGAGCGGTGCCGACTCGGCCCTCATCGAGGGGCACAACGGCACGGAAGGCGGCGGCGAGATGACGCAGAAAGAGGGTCGCGTCATCGGTGGCCCGGGCCCGGCACCAGGCGGCCGGCCAGCCACCATGTGCAGCCAGGGCGGCCAGCGCCGTGGTCTTTCCGCTGCCTGCGGGGGCCACCACAAGGCAGAGGGGGTGATCAAGGGCGGCAGCGAGGCGGGCCTCGACTCGCTGGCGCCGCAGCAGACGGGTCTGCTGGGCGGGAGGTGCCAGCCTGGTGAGAAGCAGACCATCATCGCTGGTCTCATCGCCGAACTGGCCTGTAACTGCCGGTGATACCATCGTGCTGATCGCCGAACTAACGCCTACGACACAGCTCTAACGCATTATGATGCGACGCAGTGCGTCATATTAAGATATACCGGAGGGGCACAATGGCAAGCGACGAAGTGCAGCGACTCCAGGAACGCATGAAACAGCAGTACAGCGAGACCGCCGACATCATGCTGCGCTCGATGCGGGCCTGGAACGAGCTCTTGAATGCCAGTACCGACATGGCCTTTGACGTAGTGCTAAAAAACTGGGATTACAGCCGCAGCCTACGGGGCTCCGCCGAACAGGCCATCGCCGACGCCATCAAGCTCCAGCAGCGAATGAACAAGGAGATGCTCCAGGCCTGGGAGGGCTACTCGAGCGAGATCAAAGATATCATCGAGCGGAGCACAAAGTAAAGCTGAGAGCAGAAAGCTGAAAGCTGAACCTGCGCCATGCATTTCAGCTCTCTGCCTTCAGCGTTTGGCGTTCTACATGTAGGCCCCACCATTGACATTGATCTGGGCACCAGTGATGTAGTCAGCGTCGGCAGCGAGGAAGATCACCGCCTTGGCGATCTCCTCAGGCATGCCGAAGCGGCCCAGGGGGATCTTCGATTTGATCTGGTCCTGGACAGTCTCAGGCACCTTGGCGAGCATATCGGTGAGTGTGAAGCCAGGGGCGATGACATTAACCGTAACGTTGAACTTGGCCAGCTCGAGGGCGACGGTCTTCGAGAAGGCGATGATGCCACCCTTGCTGGCGCCGTAGTTCGCCTGGCCGAAGGCCGAGGTCTGACCATTCATCGAGCTGATGTTAATGATCCGACCGTACTTCTGCTCGATCATCGGCTGCATCGCGGCGGTGGTGCAGAAGAAGACCGCGTTGAGGTTGGTCTGGATCACCTCGAGCCAATCCTCGTCGGTCATCTTGCGGATGGACTTGTCGCGCGTGATGCCTGCGTTATTGACCAGCACATCCAGCCGGCCCCAGCGCTCGTGCACCGAGCGGATGAGCTGGCGCGCCTCGTCGGGCTTGCTCACATCGGCCTTGACGGCGACTGCGCGCTCCTCTGCGGTGTCGGCGCCGCCCACATTGTGGGTGCGGTCGCGCCAGGCAGCATTGATCTCGCTGACGACCTGCTCGGCGCGGGCGCTGCTGGTGTTATAGTTCACCGCCACCTTCGCACCCTCGGCGGCCAGAGCGATGGCAATTGACTTACCGATACCGCGCCCGCCACCCGTCACAATGGCAACTCGCCCGTCCAGCTTACCCATGGGTCTGCTCCTCCTTCGTATTATGGTTATGCGTATTGCTCAGGCTTACCGTCGCCGACAAGAGGCGAGGGCAGCCCGGCCCCCCCGGGCAGCCCCGCCCCCTGCCGCGCTGTCTTACAGGCGCTCGAAGATGGCCGCGATGCCCTGCCCGCCGCCGATGCACATTGTCGCCAGGGCGTAGCGGGCCCCGCTGCGCTGCAGCTCGTACACGGACTTGACGGCGAGGATGGCGCCCGTGGCGCCGATGGGGTGGCCGAGCGAGATACCGCTGCCGTTGGGGTTGGTCTTGTCGGGGGGCAGATCGAGATCCTTACTGACGGCCAGGGCCTGGGCGGCGAAGGCCTCGTTGACCTCGAAGATGTCGATATCCGACAGGCGCAGGCCAGTGCGCTCGAGCACGAGCTTCACGGCGGGCACGGGGCCAATGCCCATATATTTCGGCTCGACGCCGGCGTGCGCGTAGCCGACCAGGCGGGCCAGAGGCTTGAGGCCGCGGCGCTCGGCGACGCCCCGCTCCATCAGGACCACAGCGGCGGCCGCGTCGTTAATGCTCGAGGCATTGCCGGCGGTGACGCTGCCGTCCTTCTGGAAGACGGGCTTGAGCTTGGCCATCTTCTCGACCGTGCTCTCGCCGCGGACATTCTCGTCGGTGTCGAAGGCCTGGGTGCCGCCCTTGACCCTGATCTCGATCGGCAGGATCTGGCTCTTGAAGCGGCCGTCGGCGATGGCGGCGGCAGCGCGATGATGGCTCTCGACGGCCAGGGCGTCCTGGGCCTCGCGGGTGATGCCCCACTTGGCGGCGACGTTCTCGGCGGTGACGCCCATGTGGCAGTCGTCGAAGGGGTCAGAGAGGGCGCCGACCATCATGTCGACCAGCTTGGCGTCGTTCATACGGGCGCCCCAGCGCATCGCTGGCACGCTGTAGGGGCTGCGGCTCATCACCTCGGCGCCGCCGCCGATCGCCGCATCGATGTCGCCCAGCGTAATCATCTGGGCCGCCGAGACAATGGCCTGCATACCGCTGCCACAGAGCCGGTTGAGGGTGAGCGCGGGCGTCTCGACGGGGACGCCGCCCTTGACCGCGGCGACACGGGCCAGATACATGTCGTGCGGTTCGGTGTTGATGACATGCCCAAAGACGACGTGCTCGATCTCCTTCGCCTCGACGCCGGCCCTGGCGATCGCCTCGCGCACGATTAGTGCGGCGAGCTCTGAGGGGGGCTGGTCCTTCAGGCTGCCACCGAAGCCGCCGATTGCTGTGCGGACACCGCTGAGGATAACTACCTCACGCTGGCTGCTCATCTTGACCTCCTTGTCCTCCCGGCGCAACACGCAGCCGGGCGCGTCTGGATTGTGGGCCCTGTGGATGGCGCCCATTATAACAGTAAAAGGCCGGTTGTGCCGCTCGCTCCGACGAACTGTAGCGCACACTCTGCGCTACCGCCTGCCTGAGGCGCCCCGTTGCTTCGGGCCGTGAAGAAATCACCCTTTTGGCAAGACATGTTTTAACCGAAGTAACTCGCCTGTAACTTTCTGTGATATAGTTCACCCATCATTGCGACCGCAATATAAAATCACATGAGAACCCCTTGACAGGAGGCAGAGGCATGGCCCAGCGCACTGAGGCGGCAGGCAGCGTAGCATTAAAAGACGGTCGTCTGGTGACGATCCGCAATCTCCAGGAGAGTGATCGGGCTGCGCTGGCTACCTTCGGCCAGAGTCTGCCAAAGAACGACATCCTCTATCTGGAGGATGACTTCACCCACCCCGAGATCATCACACGCCTGGCAAACGCGGCCCACGCTGAGAACTGGCGGCAGATCGTCGCCGTCACCGAAGATGGCGAGTTCGTGGGCTACACGGCGGCCCTGCGCATGCCCGGCTGGTCTAACCACGTAGCCAACATCCGCCTGATCATCCAGCCCGCCTACCGGCGTAGCGGCCTGGGCATGCACCTCGCCCAGGCGATCGTCGAGGCCGCCCGCGAGCTCGGCGCCACCAAGGTCACCGTGGATATGCTGGCCGCCCTGACCGCCGGCCAGGCGATCTTCAGCCGCCTCGGCTTCGCCGTCGAGGGCCAGCTCGCCCGCCACGCCATCGACCGCGACGGCAACCTGCACGATATCGTGATCATGTCGGCCTTCGTGCGCGTCTAGCGCGCTGCCCGCTGCGGGCTCGCGCCGGGCGCTTGACCGCGGATGGCTGCCGGCAGTTGTTCACCGTCGCCGCAAAACAACGGGGGCATCCAAAAAGGATCGCCCCCGTTGTTCTGTCTCATCGCGCGCCGCCTCTGCAACCCGGCGCATCCAAATAAGGATCGCCCCCTCTGTTCTGCCTCCCTCCTCGGGCCGCCAGCCCTCAGCGGAGCAGGCGCAGCCCGCCGGCGAGGGCGGCGGCGCCCAGCACCAGTATGATGCCAGCCAGGGCCCAGGCCCGCGCGCCGACCAGCTCGGAGCGGGGCAGGTACCAGGCCCAGTGGTCGGCGAAGTGCTGGTTGGGCGGGTCGTAGTACCAGGCCCAGCGGGGCCGGGCCCGCGCGGGCAGCGGCGCGACCGCCGTGTCTTCCACCGCCACAGACGCCCCGCCCACGGTCACGCCCCCTAGCTCAGCAACCTGCGGCCCCAGCTCATCGTCGCGCTCGCTGAAGCCGGCGGCGCGCGGGTTCCATGTGCGGGCCTCGATAGTGATCACGGCGGCGCCCGACGGCAGCAGCAGCCGGTACTCGCGCAGCTGGCCCGACGGCGGCGACGCCAGAGGCCGCCCGGCGATCAGCAGCCGCAGCTCGCTGGGCGGCGCCGCGGGGGGCCGTCTGTCGTCGAGCGTGAAGCTCAGACGCGCGCCATTAGTCGCGCAGCGCAGCTCGCCCACGGCCCCCGTCCGCCGCGGCAGCGGCGCCCCACCCGGGTCCTCAGTGTCATACAGGCCGTCGCCCAGCCGGCAGACCGGCGGCGGCGCGGCGTAGCGCCCCCAGCGCTCGGCCAGCATCACCCAGTGGCCCACCAGGGGCGAGCCCGCCAGGCTGTAGAGCTTATCGGCCGGCTCGGGCGCCACCACGTAGGTGCCGAAGTTCAGCAGCACGCCGCCCAGGTTGCCCGCGAAGCCGGCCAGGAAGACCAGAGACAAAAGACCAGAGACGAGGGCCGGCTGTAACAGCCTCGGCCCGGCTTTCGTCTTTCGCCCAAGGTCTTCCCTCGGCGACAGCCCGGCGGCGAGCACGAGCAGCGGCGCCACAACGGGCAGCAGGAAGCGCGGCCCCCAGACGCCGCCGCCCTGCCACTCGCCCCAGCGCGCGTAGAGCAGCAGGTGCGAGAGGAACAGGCCCACGCCCAGCAGCACCACGCCCGCGCGGCCGCGCCGCCAGAGCGCCACCGCCCCGGGCAGGGCCAGCAGCAGCGGCGGCGCGAAGAGCAGCACGCTCTTGCCGGGGCTCAGCAGCAGCCCGTACAGCCCCTCGGCCAGGGGCGTAGTGAAGAGGCCCGCCTCGCTGGCGTACCCCGAGGCCAGGGGCGTGCCGAAGCGGGCCAGGTTGTACCAGAGCAGCAGCAGCAGGCCGGGGAGAAGCCCAAGCATGAAGGCTGAGGGATGAAGGATGAAGGATGAAGGCGATCCTGTGCGCCGCCAGGCGCGCCAGCTACCCCAGAGCACGTAGATGCCGATCACGGGCAGGGCGATGCCGGCCGCGATCCGCGTGGTGAGCAGAAGCCCACCGGCCAGGCCCGAGATCAGCAGCGGCACGAGGGGCGACTGGGACCACGGGCGACCGCTGACCGCCGGCCGCCGGATAGCACCGCTGGCCTGCGCGCGGTAGGCCGCGTAGGCCGAGACGAGGATCAGCAGGGCGGCGAGAGGCTCGGAGAAGAAGGTTCGGGTGTAGGGCCAGGCAAAGGTGGCGAGGCCATAGAGCAGGGCCAGGGCGGCGGCCCACCGGCGCGGCGCGCCCAGGGCCAGGGCCCAGGCGGCCAGCACCGCGGTCGTGGCGGCGGTGACAGGCCCGTTGAGCGCCGTGACAGCCAGACGCGAGGCGTAGTCGCGCCCCCCCGGGTCGTCGCCGCCCAGCAGGGCCCCCAGCGCCTGCAGGGGCAGCGCCAGCAGCGACGGCAGCACCCCGTAGGGCGAGTAGCGCCCCCCATCAGGCCCCGGGCGCAGGGCCGACACCGGGGCGCCGTCCTCGACCACCACAGCCACACTGCCGCGCTCGAGCAGGCCCCGCGTCACGGCGAGCATGGTCTCTTCGTCGGGCGAGTAGGTATGCCCGCTCAGCGTCAGCAGGTAGAGCCCGCTCAGGAGCAGGAAGATCGCCAGGGGCAGGCGGTTAGTATGGCGCATGGCGCCTATGATACCAGAGGAGCGGCCCCACGCCAGGGCTACGCAGATCGGTCGTAAGGCGTGGCCCTGCCCCTTCGCTTGACCGATCTCGGCCGCCGCGCCCTACGGTATGCTAGAGCGTCACTGAAGCCGGTGTCGCATCCAGAGCCGCCAAGAGCGCAGCGTAGGTAGCGCGCGATCCGCTTGCGCCCTGGCGCCTCTGCGTGAGCCAGGTTGGATTCTTGCCCAGCGTTCCCCTTGGACATGCTACGGGGCACACTGCCTATGCGCCTCTACTTCGAGATCGCCATCCGCGCCTTCCGGCGGGCCGCGGCTTACCGCAGTGCCTTCCTGAGCGGCGCGCTCACCAACGCCTTCTTCGGCTCGCTGATCTGCTACGTCTATCAGGCCGTCTACGGCGCCGGGGGCGAGGTGGCGGGCATGAGCCTGAACGACGCGATCAGCTACGTATGGACGACCCAGGCGCTGATCTCGGTCGGCGCGGGCTGGATCACCGCGACCGAGATCAGCGCCTCGATCTACAGCGGCGATGTGGTCACCGACCTGTACCGGCCGTGGAGCTTCTACCTCTACTGGCTGAGCCGCTCGCTGGGCGAGCGGGTCTTCAGCCTGCTCTTCCGCGGCTCGCTCACCTACCTGATCGGCGTGCTCTACTTCGGCGCCCGCGTGCCGACCCCGGCCGACCTGCTGGCCTTCGCCCCGGCGATCGCCCTCTCGATGCTGGTCTCGTTCGGCTTCGGCTTCGTGGTCAACCTGTCGGCGTTCTGGCTGATCGATAGCACGGGCGTGATGCTCTTCGCCAATGTGCTGATCAGCTTCTTCTCAGGCTTCCTGCTGCCAATCGCCTTCTTCCCGCCGGCCCTGCAGGCCATCGCCAGAGCCCTGCCCTTCCAGGCCATCACCGGGCTGCCCGCACAGATCCTGCTCGGGCAGCTGAAGGGCCCGGCTCTGGCGGAGGCTCTGGCCGTGCAGCTAGCCTGGGCCGTGGCCCTCACCCTGCTGGCCCTGGCCGCCCAGGCCGCCGCCATGCGCAAAGTGGTCGTTCAGGGAGGCTGACATGCTCACGCTCTACCTCAGGCTGATCGGCTCGCGGGTGCGCTCGCAGCTACAGTACCGGGTCTCGTTCTGGCTCCAGCTGCTCAGCTTCGGCCTGGTGACCGGGCTCGAGTTCGCGGTGATCGCCATCCTGGTGGGCCGCTTCGGCGGCATCGGCGGCTGGAGCGTGCCCGAGACGGCGCTGCTCTACGGCCTGACCAGCCTGGCCTTCAGCGGCGCCGAGATGGTGGGGCGCGGCTTCGACGCGCCCTTCGAGCGCATGATCCAGCAGGGCGGCTTCGATGGGGTGCTCACCCGCCCCCTGGGCGCCTTCTTCCAGATCTTGACCTCGGACTTCCAGCTGCGGCGGCTGGGCCGCAGCGCCCAGGCCCTGCTCGTGCTAGGCTACGCCTTCTCCCAGCTGCAGATAGCGTGGGGCCCCGACCGGCTGCTGCTGCTGCCGTTGACCGTGGCCTCGGGGATGCTGATCTACCTGGCCCTGATCGTGATCGGGGCGACCCTCTGCTTCTGGACGGTCAAGACGCCCGAGGTGATCAATGTCTTCACCTTCGGCGGCGAGCAGATGACCAGCTACCCGCTGAGCATCTATCACGAGTGGCTGCGCACCCTCTTTCTCTTCATCGTACCGGTTGGCTTCGTCAACTACCCGGCGGGCCTCTACCTGCTGGGGCGGGCCGACCCCCACGGCCTGCCGGGCTGGCTGGCCTGGTGCGCGCCCCTGGCGGCGGCGGCCTTCCTGGCGCTGGCGCTGCGCTTCTGGGCCTTCGGCGTCTCGAAGTACACCTCGACGGGGTCGTAGGGCCGCTCGCCGCCCCACGCTACAGAAAGGATCTGGCCAATGGCGCTGATCGAGGTCGAGCAGCTGCGCAAGGAGTTCACGCGGCCGGTGCGGCCGACGGGGCGCCTCGCGGCCCTGCGCTCGCTGCTGGCCCGCGAGTACCGGACGGTCGCGGCAGTTGACGGGGTCTCGTTCAAGGTCGAGGCCGGCGAGATGGTGGGCTACCTGGGGCCGAACGGCGCCGGCAAGTCGACCACGCTGAAGATGCTGACCGGCATCCTGGTGCCGTCGGCGGGCCGCATCGAGGTGGGCGGGCTCGCGCCCCACCGGCGCCGCGTCGAGCATGTGCGCCGCATCGGCGTCGTCTTCGGGCAGCGCACCCAGCTCTGGTGGGACCTGCCAACGGTCGAGTCGTTCGAGCTACTGCGCCACGTCTACCGCATCCCGGCCGAGCGCTACCGGGCGAATATGCGCCGCTACGGCGACCTGCTCGATCTGGGGCCGTTTCTCGAGACGCCGGTGCGCCAGCTCTCGCTGGGCCAGCGTATGCGGGCCGACCTGGCGGCGGCGCTGCTGCACGACCCGGCCATCCTATTCCTCGACGAGCCGACGATCGGGCTCGACGTAGTGGCCCGCGAGCGGATCAGGGGCTTCCTGGCCGAGATCAACCGCGAGCGGGGCGTGACTGTGATCCTCACCACCCACGACCTGAACGACATTATGCGCCTCTGCCAGCGGGTCGTGCTGATCGACCACGGCCGCGTGATCTACGACGGGGCCCTCGAGGCCCTGCGCGCCCGCTATGGGCGCTGGCGCACCCTGGTGGTGGACCTGGCCGACCCGGCGGCGGACCCCTGCGTGCCCGGCGCCGAGCTGCTGCGGCGCGAGGGGCCGCGGGCCTGGCTGCGCTTCGACCGTGAGACGGTGACGGCCGCGAGCCTGATCGCCGCGGTGGCCGCCCGCTGCCCTGTGCGCGACCTGACCGTCGAGGAGCCCGAGATCGAAGATGTGGTGCGCCGGATCTACGAGAATGGGATCGCGTGACACATACGCCCATATGCCGGCTCGCGGCAGCTCGTCGAACATGGCGCTCAGACCGGGGCCATCGTGCAGCTTCCAGCGTGTCCCCGAGTCGAAGCGCCCGGCGCTTAACGTGGAGTTAATACTATCACGATACAGGCTTAATATAGCTCCTGTAGAATGCCCATGCCCTCACGTATCTGACCATCAGAGACGTCGCGTCGGGGTGTGCTCCCACCGGCCAGTGGCTGCGCCTACCAATAGCGGCACTACTAGGGTCGCGAGGCGCAGGCTCGCTGTTTGACTGAGGAGGTTTTCGGGCATGGTTTCTTTCACCAAGCGACTCTTCGCCCTAGCGCTGCTCGTGCCCGTGCTTGCCGCCTGTGGCGGCCAGACCACCGCCCCGACGGCTGCGGCAACCACAGATGCTCCGGCGCCCACCACGGCCGCCATCGCCAGCGAGGCGCCCGCCACTGGTGCCGGCATCGCCCTGCCCGAGGTGGACCCGGCGGCGGTGACCGGCGATATCATCGTCGCCGGCTCGTCCACCGTCTTCCCCCTGACCGAGCGTCTGGCCGAGATCTTCCGTGAGGACGGCTACGCCAGCCAGATCACCATCGACAGCATCGGCACCGGCGGCGGCTTCGAGCGCTTCTGCGTCAACGCCGAGACGGACATCGCCAACGCCTCGCGCGCGATCAAGGACGAAGAGGCCGCCGCCTGCGAGCAGAGCGGCCGCCCCGCGGTCGGCTTCCGCGTCGGCACCGACGCCCTGGCCGTGGTCGTCTCCAGCGAGAATGACTTCCTCACCAATCTGACCAAAGAGCAGCTGGCCCAGATCTTCAGCGGCGAGGCCAAGACCTGGGCCGACGTCGACGCCAGCTACCCGGCCGAGCCGATTCAGCTCTTCAGCCCCGGCACCGACTCGGGCACCTTCGACTACTTCGTCGAGGTCATCTTCGAGAAGGACCCGGCCAAGCTGCTCGGCGCCAACCCCCAGCTCTCCGAGGACGACAACGTGCTCGTGCAGGGCATCGAGGGCAGCCCGAACGCGATCGGCTACTTCGGCTACGCCTACTACCTCGAGAACAAAGACAAGCTGAAGATCCTCAGCATCGACGGGGTCGAGCCCACCGAGACCACCGCCGAGGACGGCACCTACCCGCTGTCCCGCCCGCTCTACATCTACTCGGCCAAAGAGGTTATGGCCGCCAAGCCGCAGGTCGCCGCCTTCATCAACTACTACCTGACCAACGTCAGCGACGAGATCGGCACGGCCGGCTACTTCCCGGCCTCCGCGCAGGCCCTCGATGAAGCCCGACAGAGCTGGCTCGACGCCCAGCCCTAGCCCGGGCCAGCTTTGAACCACGGCGCGGAGGGGTGAGCAGCCCCTTCGCGCCGCTTGCTCACATCAGCTTAGGAGGGGATATGGCAGACCAGGCGCACGTCAGCGCGGAGACGCTGGCGGCGACCGGCGAGAGTGGCTCTCGGCCCGTCGACTTGACGAAGAAGCCACACATGGGCGAGGCGATCATCCAGGCGGCGCTGTTCACCTGCGGCTTGATCTCGATCCTCACCACCCTCGGGATCGTCTGGGTCCTGGTCAGCCAGGCCATGCTCTTCTTCGCCGACCCGGCCGTCACCGTGCTTGAGTTCTTCACCGGCACGGTCTGGCAGCCCCAGATCCAGGAATTCGGCGTGCTGCCGCTGGTCACCGCCACCTTCATGGTGACGATCATCGCCCTGCTGGTGGCCGTCCCCCTCGGGCTAGCGACCGCGATCTACATGAGCGAGTACGCCAGCGCGCGCGTGCGCGGCATCCTCAAGCCCATTATCGAGCTGCTCGCGGGCATCCCCACCGTGGTCTATGGCTACTTCGCGCTCACCTTCGTCACGCCCATCCTGCGCGGCATCTTCGGGCGCGACGTGGTGCAGATCTACAACACCCTCGCCGCCGGCCTGGTGGTCGGCGTACTGATCATCCCGATCATCGCCACCCTGGGCGAGGACGCCCTGAGCGCGGTGCCCGGCGGCCTGCGCCAGGCCAGCTACGGGCTCGGCGCCACCAAGTGGGAGACCGCGACCCGGGTTGTCGTCCCGGGCGCGCTCTCGGGCATCCTGGCCGCGATCATCGTCGCCATGTCGCGCGCCATCGGCGAGACCATGGTCGTCGCCCTGGCCGCCGGCGCCAGCCCGAACTTCACCCTCAACCCGCTCGTGCCCGCCGAGACCATGACCGGCCACATCGCCCGCATCTCCGGCGGCGACCTCAGCTACGGCACGGTCGACTACAACAGCATCTTCGCGATCGGCCTGGTGCTCTTCGTCATCACCTTCGTGCTCAACATCCTGAGCCGCTGGGTCGTCAGCCGCTTCCGGGAGGTGTACGAATGAGCGCAGAGCTCACCACGCGCGGCCCCTCCGAGCCGGGCGATCTGCCCGGCCACCTGCCCGAGGGCGAGGAGATCACCCGCAACGTGACCGGGCGCCAGGCCCGCGGGCGCATCTGGCAGGGCCTGCTGATCGCCAGCACCCTGGTCGGCCTGATCGTCCTGGTGCTGCTGCTCTTCAATATCGTCAACGACGCCTTCGGCGGCGTCGCGATCGAGAGCAGCGTGGACGAGCAGGAGCTGACCGCCGGCCGCCCCCTCGAGGCCCTCTCCAGCGCCGATCTGGTCACGATCATCGAGGACAACGTCAGCGCGCGCATCCTGCGCAAGCTCACCCGCGAGCGCCCCCTGGCCGAGTACAGCGACGTCGAGCTGCGCGAGATCGTGTACAGCGAGATCCTCAAGCTCGAGATCGTCGAGACCTACCCCCTCGCCAGCTACCTCTTCCAGCGCGACCAGATCCTGGCAGAGCTGGCCGAGGAGCACCCGCGGGCCGTGCTCGAGTTCAAGAGCTGGGTGAGCTGGAACTTCCTCACCAGCCCGATGTCGAGCGACCCGCTGGTCGCCGGCATCCGCACCGCCATCCTCGGCACCCTCTGGACGCTGCTCTTGACCATCCTGGTGGCCTTCCCGATCGGGATCGGCGCGGCGATCTACCTCGAGGAGTACCAGAGCGACAAGCCCTTCGACGAGCGCAGCCCGACCGGCCGCCGGCTCAACCGCGCCTTCGCGCAGGTCTCCGGCCTTATCCAGCTGAACATCTACAATCTCTCGGGGGTGCCCTCGATCATCTACGGCATGCTCGGGCTCTCGATCTTCGTGATCGCCCTGGTCCAGCTGACCAGCGGCGCCCTCATCGGCGCCACCGACCCGTCCACGGCCAACGGGCGCACGATCATCTCGGCCGCCCTGACAATGGCGCTGCTGGTGATGCCAGTGGTGATTATCGCCGCGCAGGAGGCCATCCGCGCGGTGCCCAGCTCGCTGCGCCAGGCCAGCTACGGCCTGGGCGCCACCAGATGGCAGACAATCTGGCGGATCGTGCTGCCGAACGCCCTGCCGGGCATCCTCACCGGGACCATCCTGGCCATCTCGCGCGCGATCGGCGAGACCGCCCCGCTGATCGTGGTCGGGGCCTCGACCTTCATCGTCACCGACCCGGATAGCATCTTCGCCAAATTCACCGTGCTGCCGCTGCAGATCTACGGCTGGACCGCCCGCCCGCAGCCGGAGTTCCACAACCTGGCCGCCGCCGCGATCATCGTGCTGCTGGTGCTCCTGCTCACGATCAACGCCGTGGCGATCCTGGTCCGCAACCATGTCCGCTCGCGGAGGATCATCTAATGACTGCCAACGGCAAGTACGCGCTCGAGCTGCGCGACACCAACATCTACTACGGCGCCTTTCGCGCCGTCAAGGGTGTGAACCTGGGCATCGAGCGCAACAAGATCACCGCCTTCATCGGCCCCTCGGGCTGTGGGAAGAGCACGGTGCTGCGCTCGCTGAACCGCATGAACGACCTGATCGCCGGCGCCCGCACCGAGGGCGAGGTGCTCTTCCGGGGCATAAACCTCTACGCACCCGACGTCGACGCGGTGCAGGTGCGGCGGCGGATCGGCATGGTCTTCCAGAAGCCCAACCCCTTCCCCAAGAGCATCTACGACAACATCGCCTACGGCCCGCAGATCAACGGCTGGAAGGGCACCAGGGCCCAGATGGACGAGCTGGTCGAGCGCTCGCTGCGCGGCGCGGTGCTCTGGGACGAGGTGAAGGACGACCTGAAGAAGAGCGGCCTGGCCCTCTCGGGCGGGCAGCAGCAGCGGCTGTGCATCGCCCGCGCCCTGGCCATCGAGCCCGAGGTCATCCTGATGGACGAGCCCTGCTCGGCGCTCGACCCGATCTCGACCCTAAAGATCGAGGAGCTGATGTTCGAGCTGCGCCAGCGCTACACGATCGTGATCGTCACCCACAATATGCAGCAGGCCAGCCGCGCCTCCGACTTCACGGCCTTCTTCCTGATGGACCGCGAGGACCGCGCCGGCCAGCTCATCGAGTACGCCGAGACGGACCAGATCTTCCAGAACCCGAAGGACGAGCGCACCGAGCAGTACATCTCTGGCCGCTTCGGCTAGGGGCCTGACTAAGGCGGTTAAATGGGCACACGAGAGCATTTCGCGCACGAGCTTGGGACGGTGCGGGCCGACCTGATCGCCCTGGGGCAGATGACGGCAACGGCGCTTGCGCACGCGGTGGCGGCCCTCGAGCGCCGAGAGCAGGGCTGGGCGCAGCGGGTGATCGCCGGGGACGCCCCCATTAATGCGGCCGCGCAGCGCCTGGAGGCGCACGCGCTCCAGCTGATCGCCACCCAGCAGCCGGTCGCGACAGACCTGCGGCGGCTGATTGCCGCCATCAAGATTGGCAGCGAGCTAGAGCGGATCGCCGACTATGCCAAAGGGATCGCGCGCATTGTGGTGCGTCACGCCGCGCAGCTCCCGCCGGCTCTGCCCCCGGACCTGCTGGCGCTGAGCAAGCAGGCGCTGGCCATGCTCGACGCGGCCCTGGCGGCGTTCGCCGCGCAGGATGCGGCGGCAGCCCGAGCGCTCAGCGCGGCCGACGATGTGGCCGACGCGCTGCACGCCCAGGCCGAGGCGGCGCTGCTCGAGCAGATGCAGGGCGATCCGGCGGCGGTGCCGTGGGGCGTCGGGCTGCTGCTCGTCGCACACCACCTAGAGCGCGTGGCGGATCGGGCCACCAACCTGGCCGAGCGCGTCGTCTTTCTGGCGGCCGGCGAGGTGGTCGAGCTGAACCCGTGACAGCGGCGCCCTGGGCCCGCTGACATAGACTAAAGATCATACGTGGCCAATTGACGCCCGCCCCAGATCGGGTAAGATATGGCCGCTATGCACGATGAGAACTTCTTCGTCTACCAGCGCAAGGCCCTGCAGCCGCTGCTGACCTGGGGCATCGGCAGCAGCGTGGGCGGGGCGCTGCTGATGCTCGCGCCGGGCTTCGCGCGCCACTTCGGCATCCAGGCCGCCGCGTGGGGCGTGATCGATGTGCTGCTCGCCATCGCCGGCCGCCGCCGCGCCCTGCTCAAGGCCGAGGAGCTCACCCACGGCGACCTCGACGAGCGCGCCATCGCCCGCGAGGCCGAGCAGTTCCGCAACATCCTGGCCTTCAACGCGGGCCTCGACGTGCTCTACATCACCGTCGGACTCGCCGTGGCCGCGCGCTACGCCGGGCGGCCCGACCGCAGGGGCCTCGGCTATGGCGTCGCCGCCCAGGGCGCCTTCCTGCTCGCCTTCGACGCGCTGCTGGCCCACGATGTGGACCAGCGCTTCCTCAAATGATCACCAACCAGCTCTTCCCG